>NZ_QUIU01000010.1:353-26327 GCF_003480225.1 Clostridium sp. AM34-9AC | reverse complement strand
AAAACATGTAGTTGTGAAGTCACAAATTGCGACTTCACGAAAGGACGGTTTATGGGAGAAGTATTAGAATTAAATACAGTAGATAATATCATAAATAGTATTTACATAATTCGTGGACAGCAAGTTATGCTGGATTCTGATTTAGCAAAAATATATGGCTATGAGGTAAAACGATTAAATGAACAGGTAAAAAGAAACATTAAGAGATTTCCGGAAGATTTTATGTTTCAGCTAACAAGAGAAGAAATTGATTTCGTGAAGTCGCAATTTGCGACTTCACGGATTACGTCTTTGTTTGAAGGACAAGAAGGTGGTCGAAGAAAACTACCATATGTTTTCACAGAGCAGGGAATTTATATGTTAGCTACAGTACTGAAAGGAGAATTAGCAGAACAGCAAAGTATTTTTATCATGCGTGCATTCAAAGAAATGCGCCATTATATCAGACAGAACAGGCAGTTTGTCACACAATCGGAAATGAATCTGGTTACGGCAAAAGTATCGGAATTATCTGTTCAGATGGCAGGTGTAGTAGATCGGCAGAAACAAACAGAAAAATCAATGGAAGAGATTCGAAAGAGCATTGATGTTATGAATGAGAATTTTATAACAGAGAAAGATTTCAAAAATTTTGTAATCTATAAGGGACAGAAGTTTGAAGCAGATGCAGCTTACATAGATATTTATCAACAGGCAGCAAAATCTATTTATGTGGTGGATGATTATATGAATACCAAGACATTACAACTTCTGTCGCAAAAACAATCCGGTGTTGAGGTAATTCTTTTTACAGAGAATGGTCATGGGAAAAAAGGTTTTCTCACAAGTGCTGTGGTCAATGATTTTATAAATCAATATCCAACACTTAGAATCAAACCCAATCCAGATTGTCATGATAGATGGATTGTTCTTGATTATGAATTACCTACGGAGGCAGTATATCATTGTGGTGCGTCAAGCAAAGATGCTGGTAAAAAGTTATGTGCAATAAATAAAGTGGATTCTGTTCAAATGATTCATCCAGTAATAGATAGATTACTTTTATTGCCAGATAAACAGATATAACTTACAGCTATAATTTTTTAACTTTATCGCCCTCAAACATACTATATCCTGTGGGATTTTTCCGAAATTCCGATGGTGAAATCCCAAGGTATTTTGTAAATTGCCGGTTGAAGTAGGAACCATACTTAAAACCACATTGATTGGCAATATCATCGATCTTAAGATTGGTATTAGATAATAGTTCCTGTGATATTTTAAGACGATAATGAAGCAGATATTCAATGCAGGTACAGTTAAGCTGTTGTTTGAAACGCTGGTTAAGTGTGGTTCGATTTAAGTGAACAAGCTCGCATAGAAAATTCAATGAGATATTGTTCCGGTAATTGGCATGAATGTAATCAGTGCAGATGGTAACTGGATTCGAATTCTCAGATAATTCGTAGAAATTTAATTTGCATTGATCCACATATATATCATAAATACAATTAAGTGCCTGACGAAGCATTCTTCTGATACGGCAAGTCCAGTAATCATCACTTTGTGCGTATGTTTCAGCACCAATCATAAGCATAAGTTCATTCAAGCGAATATATTGCTGTGGTGTTAAGTTAAAAATCCCCTGAAAATATCCATGATGCTTTGTGAACATATAAAGCATGTTTCTATCATAAACATATTGTTTGTCAATGGGAACTGAGTCATCAAGATTTTCAAAGTTTAAACAGGCTTTTATATACCATGGATCAAAATGAAATACCTTGGCACTTAAATGTGTGCGTTCCAGACATTGAAAATTATCGTATTGTGAGATACAAAGTACGGCAGGAGCCGTAACTGTCTGAATATGTTCATTGATTTTGACAGTTGTGCTTCCACAGGAAATCATAATGATAGTGCATCTGTTATCTACTGGCAATGATTCTAATGTATTATAAAAATCAAATTCAATGGGTATTTCTCTTTCCTTATGTCTATCATTCTGAGGCATATAAATCTCCTTTTGAAAATGAAATATTAAAATACATTATATGCAATTCTTAATTGTAAAAAGTATAAATATCTACTGCATATATGTAATTGAAAGTATAATTTACACACTATATACTTGTATATAGTATAAAATAAAGAAAAAGAGGTGTCTATAAAAATGGTCATACGATTTGCAAAAGAAAATGAATTAATACGGGTAAATGAATTAAGAAAACAGGTAAATGACCTGCATGTTGAAGGAAAATCCGAGGTTTTCAAGGCCGGTTTTAATAAGGAATTACAAGATCATGTATATACCATCTGGAAAGATCCCGAGCAGAAAATTATTGTGGCGGAATCGGAAGGAATGATCTGTGGTTTTGCTGTACTTCATCATATTCATAAACCGGAAACTCCTTTTATGCAGGAACGTGATTTTATGGATATTGATGAATTCTGTGTGGATAAAAAAAACCGAAGGCAGGGAATTGCATCGGAAATGATAGCATTTATAAAAGCTTATACAAAGGAGCAGGGAATAAATCGTATGGAACTTAATATGTGGGAGTTTAATGAAGATGCACTTGCCTTTTATGAAGCAGTAGGATTCAAAACATACCGAAGATATATGGAAATGATGTTAAAAATCTGAATAGACAAGGAAAACGAAATATGGGTAGGTTTCCAGAAGACTTTATGTTTCAGTTTACGTAAACCGAATATGATAATCTGCGGGCCAAAATGTCATCGAAATCAATTTTCAGTTTTACAGAGACAATCCAATCATAAATATGATAAAATGAAAATAAATGTTGGAAAGCAAAAAGGATATAAAAGACCTATGACATTAAAGAAAACAATAGAACAACATAAATACACCATATTGTTTTGTCTCATATTAGTATTTGGTTCTATATTGCGGTTGGTGCAGCTGGGGAAGGTTCCGGGCGGTTACCAGATGGACGAGGCTTATGGAGCGTTCAATGCATATTCACTGTTTCACAGTGGGATCGATTCCACAGGACACTCCTATCCTGTGTATTTCGAGTCCTGGGGAGGCGGGCAGAATGCACTGAACTCGTATCTCATGCTTCCTTTTATGGTGTTCACCGGAGGTAAGATCACTCCACTGGTAGTAAGACTACCGCAGGCCATTGTAGCAATTTTATCTCTGGTGGCGGTTTATTTTCTGATGAAAGAGATGGTGGATGAAGCGGCCGGACTGTGGGCCATGCTTCTTCTCAGTGTATGTCCCTGGCATATTATGATGTCAAGATGGGGGCTGGAGTCCAATCTGGCACCCGGGTTCCTGCTTTTTGGACTGACCTTTTTTGTTTATGGCCTGAAAAAACCGAGATTACTTATTCTGTCGGCACTTTCCTACGGTTTGAGCCTGTATTGTTATGCGACCATCTGGCCTATTGTTCCACTCCTTCTGTTGTTAGAATGGGGATACGGATTTCTTACAAAGACTTTGAAGATCGACAAATATTTCGTGATCCATGTGGTGATCATTGGATTACTGGCACTTCCGTTGTTGGCATTTTTACTGGTGAACAGAGGAATCCTTCCGGAGTTTTCCATAGGACCCTTTTCGGTCTATGTAATGACGGATTTCAGAGTGAATGAAATAGCATCCTCTTTCCGTGATATTTTATACAATTTGAAAAACCTGCTGTATCTTCTGTACCGGCAGGATATCGGTCGTCCCTACGATGTGATCATGCCGTTTGGATTTTTCGGAATCACAGCCAGAGTACTGATCTTTCTGGGAGTTTTTTTGCTGGTGATCCGCCTGATCCTAGCCTTACAGAAGAGACAGACAACATTATTATGGATGATATTCTTTCAACTGACCGGCGCATTGCTGCTGGGATTACTGGTTACCGTGGGAATGACCCAGATCAACTGCATCTATATTCCTCTTGTTCTGTGCGGAGCATTGTGCGTGTCTTCTTTGACAGATTTTCTGGGGAAAAAAGTGAATTTCTATGGAAAAATTGCAGTAAGCATTCTTTTGGCAGCACTTCTGCTGGGGGAAAATGTACAGTTTGAAAAGGCATATTTTACTTCTTATAAAGAGCTGGTCAGTGCCTATTTTCAGGAAGGCAGCGAGGAAGCCGTACAGAAAGCCGTACAGAAAGCCATGGAGATTGCGGCGGAAAGCGGTCGTGAGATCGAGATCGAAGATGCCATCAAATATCCCAGTGTTTTGCTCTACGGAGAGATTGACGCTGCAGAATACCTTGCCAACAGGAACTTAAGCGATGCACCTCCCAAGCCGGAGTCTTTCCTAGGCAAGGGAATCCGCTTCACTATGGGAATCGACTGGGAGCATATTGACAGAAATAAGATATATATCATTTACTATACAGATGCGGAAAAATTCGATGGATTCGCTCTCCTGCCCTGCCGGGACTGGTATGTGGCGTATTAAAATGAAAATAAAAAAGCCCTCACATATCATAAAAGGTGGGGGCTTTCGCGTGTCAAAAATTATGTTTCATTTACGCACTCAGATCCAGATTCCGTCCAATCAGCATGGCGGCATCGGCAGATTTTTTGTTCTGCTGGTAAGGATTGCTCTCGTCACGGTAACTGATCTTGGTCGTGGTGGTGCCGCCGGCGGTGTAGACGGTGCCGCATTCGGGACATACCGCGGTCCGCAGGGACACTGTGGCGGAGAGAACCTTGCCGTTGTTCTGTGCGGCCTTGTTGTAAGCGTTCGTTACATGCTCCTGTTCGTGGGCACGAACTCTGGAGGAGGAAGCCTGTGGTGAAATATGAGATGCAGATTTGAAGGAGACCATTTCGTTGGAATCATCCTGATATTTCCGGTTCTTGCAGGTTTCGCATTCTGCGGGAGAAGACTTTCTGCCGGGCTTTTCTACATCGGATTTTCCGGGATTTACCACCATACCCTTCTCTTCGGGCTGTGCGGAAGATACCGCACTGGTAGAATAACCGTATCCGTAATTGCCGGTCAGACTATAATTATTAGAATAATTGATTCCGTAAATACCTGTCATGGGACTTCTCCTTTCTGCGTAATGTTTTGCTACTCTTCTATTTGCCCTCATTGTAGCACCTGTATCCGGTGAGGGCAAGTTAAGATTGCTGAAAAATCTGCTCTACTTCGGAAATTACCGAAGTCGTTCCCAAGATTACAATGGGATCCGAAAAAGAATCCGCCAGAGTCAGTGCCTGTTTCACGGAATCTGTCCATATTGTGCCAATATCTTCTTCTGCCAATGACTCCTGCTGTTTTTGGGAAAAATGATAATGCGGATTCCCGGATCTGGTGAGGATAATCCGGTTTGCCATACCTTTCATGGATCTGACCACACCGGCATAATCCTTATCCTCCGGAATTCCCACAATAACAGTGCAATTCCAAACCCCCAGATGTCGCAGGACTTCCTTTACATTCTCACAGCTGGTGGCATTGATACAGGCATCCAGCAGAACAAACAGCTTGGAACGCAGGACTTCCATGCGTCCCGGCCAGTGCAGCAGAGACAGATTTTTCCGGATGTCTGGCAAAGAAAAAACTGCGGATTCCCTGCGCAGATCAGACAGCACATCCACACACACAGCAAGTGCCAGAGCACAGTTTTTCGCCTGATGTTCTCCCAGCAACGGAATTTGTAAATCCGCATAAATGTTGTCTCCGATTTCAACATCAAACTGCATTCCGAAGCAGGTATAACGGATGTTTTCCGCATGAAAATCCCGACCGTAGATCTTATAGGGAATATGCAGAGTTTCGGCACGGCGCTGCAGAACTTCCAGAACTTCCGGTTCCTGCTCCGCAAAATAGACACACTTCTGCTCTCCGGTGATAACGTGGGATTTATCTTCCGCAATGGCAGTCAGCGTATCACCGAGTTCCCTCGTATGCTCCAGAAAAATCCGGTTGATCACGGCATAATCATGACGTACATTATTCACATCATCGTATTTTGCACCTTTACCGCATTCCAGTACATTGAAATCCGTATGTTTTTCCGAAAAATAAGCCAGTGCCAGATCGGCCTGGATTCCCATGGGACTGATACATACTGATTCCGGCAGATCAGAGGCAATATTCAGAATCTCTGGCTGGATCTCTGTCATCAGACGGCAGAAGTCAGATTCACTGATCATCGTATCATTGACACGGAAGCGTTCGCGAAAGTCCGTGATATGAGGGCTGGTCATCAGTCCCACAGAGAATCTTGTCTGCAGGATTCGGGAGATCATGTTGGAAACGGAGCCTTTTCCCTTGCTTCCGGTGACAACGATGCAGGGAGTAACGGATTTTTGCCAAAGCAGGGATCTGGTCAGTTCCGGGTGTCGTTTTCTGGCGTCCTTTGCAGCATAATCCTGATGTGAGGCAGCTCGCAGATAAGAGGCATAGACAAAGTCTTCCGCCTCCTTACGCGTAGTGATTTTATGAAATTGCAGTGATGTTTCGGAAGTGTTATTCATATAAATACCTTTTTGTAGCCTGCAATTTTCCAGATACTTTAGTATCATGTATTTTCGTACACTGTGCAGGCACATATTTGCGCATGAAAAAACTATTTTTTACACTAAGTCTTTGATGTAAAGTCAGATTGTATCGTCTCAATAATTTTTCCCGCAACATTTATGCCGGAAGCCTTTTCAATACCTTCCAGTCCCGGCATGACATTGATTTCGCAAAAATAAGGTTTTTCTCTGCCAAAGAGCAGATCAATTCCCAGAAAATCCAGTCCGGTCTGTTCGTAAATATCTGCGGCTATGGTACGGATGCCGGAAGTGACAGGGTAAGGCTCTACCGAAGCGCCCAGAGCTACATTTGCACGGAAATCCCCCTGGGATGTGCGCTGCATACAGGCAACGGCTTCTCCGCGGATGCTGTAAAAGCGCAGATCTCTGCCGTAGCTTTCTGAGATAAATTCTTCGAAGAGCCATTCCTTGGAGGAAGGGTAGTTAAGAGAGAGTTCCTCATAAGAAGCTTTATCCCGGATGCAGACGATTTCTTCTCCCATGGAGCTTTCCAGTCCTTTACCGACAAAGGGAAGGCCCAGTTGTTCTACAATAGAAGAAAAAGGCAACCGTGAAGTTCCCAGAAGATATTTCGGGATCAAAAAGGCTTTGGAATGAAGCCTTCGTACCTGTTCAAATTTATTAATATAGATATTATAAGCAGTTAATGGATTATAGCTTCGGGTGGCAAGTGCATTTATAGCATCCTTTTCCCGTCCCCATTTATAGCGGTTGATGACAAAATCCACGGGTTTCAGTATTTTACCATGATTTATAACACCATGCGGAGAGACCGCAGTATCATGGATCCCTACAATCTGCAGATCCATATCCAGGGCAGAAGCTTCCTGTACCAGACGGTTGCAGGTATAAGCGTTAGTCATAGTATTATATTTTTCTATGATATATCCTCTGATAGGCATAAGGCACCTCGTGATTTCAGTATTCTCATGGTTAACATAGCAAAATGTTGTCAAAATAGCAAGAAATATAGTTCTTCTATTGAAAAAGGAGCAATATCCTGCGTATAATAAGAGACATAAGAGCATAAAAGAGGGATGATAATTCCACGATATGCGAATATTGTGTAGAATTGTGGTAGTGCGTAGCACGAAGCAATTCGTAGGTATCAAAGTCGGGGGCTTTTGACCCCGACATCATTAAAATATATTAAGAAGAAACAAAAGAGGAGACATACAATGAAATTACTCGAAGAGCGCATTCGCAAAGACGGTACGGTAAAAGCAGGGAATGTATTAAAAGTAGATTCTTTTCTGAATCATCAGATGGACATTGATCTGTTCAATGAAATGGGAAAAGAGTGGGCGCATCTTTTTGCAGACCGTAAGATTACGAAGATTCTGACTGTGGAGGCTTCCGGTATTGGTATCGCCTGTGTGGCAGCCCAGCATTTTCATGTGCCTGTGGTATTTGCAAAAAAGTCCCAGTCCGTAAATATTGACGGTGAAGTATATTCCACCAAGATCGAATCCTTTACGCACAAGAGAGTATATGACGTGATCGTTTCCAAAAAATTCCTGCATCCCGAAGATCATATTCTGATCATTGATGATTTTCTGGCCAACGGATGCGCACTGGAGGGTCTGATTGACATTGTCAATAAAGCGGGAGCTTCTGTAGAGGGTGTCGGCATTGCCGTTGAGAAGGGATTCCAGAAGGGCGGCGACCTGATCCGTTCCAAGGGTATCCGTGTAGAGTCGCTCGCTATTGTGGAAAGCATGGATGACAAGACCGGAGAGATCACATTCCGATCTTAATAGTTATCAAATTTAATACTTCTCTTGACAAGAAGTCGGACAAATGCTTATACTGACTAATGTTGAGAGAATACAATAAAGGGGTTGTATGAAAGATCATACTACCCTTTTTATGTTAAGGCTCAGCAGTTTATTCGCAGATCTGTGTCCGCGCTGCCACCATGGATCTGTGACGAAGCAGCAGCGCAGAAAGAGGAGAATTATGAAAAAGAAAGTCGTAAGTTTACTCGCAGCTATGGCTCTCGCAGTTACTGCTCTGGCAGGATGCGGATCCAATGATGCAGCTACCACCGGCACAGATGCAGCAACCGTTGCAGCTACCACCGAGGCAGCAGGTACTAGCGAAGCAGCAGGTACTACCGAAGCAGCAACCGACAGTGAAGCTGTTACCGGTGTAAAGGCAGGTTTCATTTTCCTGCATGATGAGAACTCTACTTATGATCTGAACTTCCTGAATGCAGCAAAAGCAGCTTGTGAGAAGCTTGGTATTGAGTACATGACCAAGACCAACATTCCTGAAGGACAGGAAGCTTATGAAGCAGCTTGTGAGCTTGCTGATGCAGGTTGTAATTTCATTTTCGCAGACAGTTTTGGACATGAGGACTACATCATTGAGGCTGCTAAGGAATATCCAAATGTTCAGTTCAGCCATGCAACCGGAACCAAGGCTCATACTGAGGGCCTGGACAATTTCCACAATGCATTTGCTTCCATTTATGATGGTCGTTACCTTGCAGGTATCGTTGCAGGCATGAAGCTGAATGAGATGATCGCTAACGGTGATATTACTGAGGATCAGGCTAAGATGGGTTATGTAGGTGCTTATACTTATGCAGAAGTTATGTCCGGTTATACATCCTTCTTCCTGGGCGCTCGTTCCGTATGCCCCAGCGCTACCATGGATGTAACCTTTACCGGTTCCTGGTACGATGAGACCGCTGAGAAGGAAGCAGCTAACAAGTTGATCGAGGGCGGATGTGTACTGATCAGCCAGCATGCAGACTCCATGGGTGCTCCTACCGCATGTGAGACCGCAGGCGTTCCCAACGTATCTTACAACGGAAGCACTGAGGCAGCCTGCCCCAATACTTTCCTGGTATCTTCCAGAGTTAACTGGGAGCCTTATTTCGAGTATGCTATCAAATGTGTAGCAGACGGAACTCCTATTGATACCGACTGGTGCGGTACTCTGGAGACCGGTTCTGTAGAACTGAGTGACCTTGGTACTGCTGTAGCAGAGGGTACTGCAGAAGCAGTAGAAGCTGCAAAGGCTGATCTGATCGCAGGCAAGACTCACGTATATGATATCACTACCTTCACTGTAGACGGCAAGACACTGGACAGCTATGAGGCTGATATCGATACCGATCCTGATTATACTCCCGATCATGAGGTAGTAAGTGACGGATACTTCCATGAGTCCGATGTTGCATTCCGTTCCGCTCCTTACTTCAATGTAAGAATTGATGGAATCAACCTGTTGGATGAGCAGTATTAATTGACTTATTGAAATAGCCCGGACGGCGCAGCGTTTATTGCCGCGCCGCCCTTTTTCTACCTTATGGATCTTTTGCTTTTGCGGATGGATGAGGTAGAAAAGGGGCGGCCAGTGTGCTTATGCCAGGTATTAAAAGACCTGAAAATTGCAGGTCATGGATAAATTGGAAAGGTGACTAGGATGGAAAAAGAGACAAAAGTAGCTGCGGTTTCGATGAAAAACATTACCAAGACTTTTGGATCCGTGATTGCCAATGATAAGGTAAATCTGGATATCTATAAGGGTGAGATATTATCACTGCTTGGGGAAAACGGCAGCGGTAAGACGACACTGATGAATATGCTCTCCGGTATTTATTTCCCGGATGAGGGACAGATCTTTATTAACGGTAAGGAAGAGGTCATCAAATCCCCCAAGGATGCGTTACGGCTGGGAATCGGTATGGTGCATCAGCATTTTAAGCTGATCGATGTACTTTCCGCTACCGAGAATATCATCCTGGGTCTGGAAGGCAGGCTTAATATCAAGGAGGCATCCCGTAAAATAGAGGAGATCTGTGACAAATACGGTTTTGAAGTAGATCCGAAGCAGAAAATCTATGATATGACGGTATCCCAGAAGCAGACCGTGGAGATTGTAAAGGTGCTGTATCGTGGTGCGGATATCCTGATCCTGGATGAGCCTACCGCTGTACTGACACCGCAGGAGACAGAGAAGCTCTTTAACGTTCTCCGGAAAATGAGAGATGACGGCAAGGCTATTGTCATTATTACCCATAAAATGCATGAAGTGGAATCTCTGTCCGACAGGGTGGCTGTGCTTCGTAACGGTCAGTATATTGGAAGCATGCTGACAAAGGATACCACCGTTACGGAAATGACCAATATGATGGTGGGACATGCGGTTACTTTGAATATTGTCAGACCGGAACCTGTGAATCCGAAGCCCCGTATCGAAGTACAGGGACTGACCGTACGTAACGAAGAAGGTATCGTTAAGCTGAAGGACGTCTCCTTTACCGCCAATAGTGGTGAGATCCTGGGAATCGCCGGTATCTCCGGCTGTGGACAGAAGGAGCTTTTGGAAGCCATTGCAGGTCTGCAGGTAACAGAAGCCGGCACAATCAGCTATGTGGAAGATGATGGAAGTAAGGAAATGCTGATCGGCAAGGATCCGTTGAAGATCGCAGAGATGGGTGTATCGCTTTCTTTTGTACCGGAGGATCGTCTTGGCATGGGCCTGGTAGGCAATATGGATCTGACCGATAATATGATGTTACGTTCCTTCCGACAGGGACATACACCGTTTACGAACCGAAAGCCTTCCAAACAGCTTGCAACTGATGTGGTAGAAAATCTGGAGGTTGTAACCCCGGGTATCACCACTCCGGTACGCAGATTGTCCGGTGGTAATGTACAGAAGGTTCTCGTTGGAAGAGAGATTGCGTCTGCACCTACCGTACTGTTGACGGCTTATGTGGTACGTGGACTGGATATTAATTCTTCGTATACTATATATGACCTGATCAATGAACAGAAGAAAAAGGGCGTTGCCGTGATTTTCGTAGGTGAGGATCTGGATGTGCTGATGGAGCTGTCCGACCGTATCATGGTATTGTGCGGCGGAGAAGTGAGCGGTATTCTGGATGCGAGAAAGACAGACAAAAATGAGGTCGGTATGCTGATGACCAGAGTAGGAGGCAAAGAACATGAAGGAAAAGAATAAAGAGCCTTTGTTTCATATCGTAAAAAGAGATGCGCTTCCCTGGTATAAATCTCTGGGTATTCGATTTTTGGCAATCCTGCTGGCACTGATCCTGTGCGGTATCATTACGACGATCACCACGGGAATCAATCCTTTACAGGTATATCAGTCCATCGTTCTGGGTGCTTTCGGATCCGTTCGCAAGACCTGGGTCACTTTTCAGAATATAGCGATCCTGCTTTTGATCGCATTGGCATTGACTCCGGCATTTAAGATGAAATTCTGGAATATCGGCGGTGAGGGACAGGTGCTGATCGGCGGGCTGGCAGCAGCAGCCTGTATGATCTGTCTGGGAGATAAGCTTCCGAACGCAGTTGTGATCCTGTGCATGATCGTGGCAAGTCTGGCAGCAGGAGCCATCTGGGGCTTCATTCCCGCATTTTTCAAGGCGAAATGGAATACCAATGAGACGCTGTCTACGCTGATGATGAACTACATAGCTACTCAGTTGGTGGCATTTTATACGATAGTATGGGAGGTTCCCAAGGGATCCGGTAAGATCGGTATCATCAACCAGAACACCAATGTGGGCTGGCTACCGCAGATCTTCGGCTCCAAATATCTGTTAAGTATTGTAGTGGCAGTAGTGATCACGATATTTATGTATGTATATTTGAACTACAGTAAGCAGGGATATGAGATCTCTGTTGTGGGTGAGAGCGAAAATACTGCAAAATATGTGGGTATTAAGGTGGAAAAGGTAATTATCCGTACCATGCTTCTGTCCGGTGCACTGTGCGGACTGGTAGGCCTGCTTCTGGTAGGAGGCATCAATCATACTGTGACTACCACGATTGCAGGTGGACAGGGATTTACCGCTGTACTGGTATCCTGGATGTCCAAGTTCAATCCTCTGACCATGGTATTCTCCAGCTTCCTGATCATATTCATGGATCGCGGAGCCAGTGAGATCTCTACCAATTTTGGACTGAATCATTCTTACTCCGATATTCTGACAGGTATTATCCTGTTCTTTATCATCGGCTGTGAGTTCTTCATTACTTACAGACTGCAGTTCCGTAAAAAAGCAGAAAAGGAGGAACAGTAATCATGTGGTCATTTTTACTTGCATTTATTCCGAGAGCAATCGTACAGGGAATTCCTCTGTTATACGGGAGTACCGGTGAGATCATCACGGAGAAGTCCGGTAATCTGAATCTGGGAATCCCCGGCGTCATGTATGTGGGAGGTATCTGTGGTGTCATCGGATCTTTCTTCTATGAGAGATCCGCAGGAGACGCGGCGAACATGAATGGGTTTCTTGCCATTGCGATTCCGATGCTCTGCTGCCTGTTAGGATCCCTGTTGATGGGATTGCTGTACTGCTTCCTGACTGTCACCCTGCGGGCGAACCAGAACGTGACCGGTCTGGCAATGACCACCTTCGGTGTTGGCTTCGGTAACTTCTTCGGCGGATCCCTGATCAAGCTGGTAAACAGTGATGTACCTTCCATTGCACTGTCTGCTACCAGCAGCTATTTCAGCAAATCCCTTCCTTTTGCGGTGAAGCTGGGATGGTTCGGCAAGTTGTTTTTATCCTATGGATTCCTGGCGTATCTGGCAGTGATCATAGCGTTTGCGGCATCTTATATTCTGAGTCATACCAGAACCGGTCTGCATTTGAGAGCGGTCGGTGAAGGTCCCAATACCGCAGATGCGGCTGGCATCAACGTATCCCGGTACAAATACATTGCTACCTGTGTGGGATGTATGATCGCAGGTCTGGGAGGTTTGTATTATGTAATGGACTATGCCTGCGGTGTCTGGTCCAACGATGCCTTTGGTGACAGAGGCTGGCTTGCCATCGCACTGGTCATCTTCACCATCTGGAGACCGAATATCAGCGTATTCGCATCCTTCCTTTTCGGCGGACTGTATATCCTGTATCTGTATCTGCCCACCGGTATCGAACATATGGAGTATCAGGAGCTGTACAAGATGATTCCTTATGTCGTAACATTACTGGTACTGGTCATCACCAGCATGCGGAGCAAGAGAGAGAATCAGCCCCCTGCAAGTCTGGGACTGGCGTACTTCAGAGAAGAAAGATAATAATTTTATAGAAAGACGATTAAAAACGGCGTTTTCCGGAAATTTCCGGAGAATGCTGTTTTTTAGTGCACATTTTGGAAAAAACTCACAGAAACTTTAGGAAAACTTTTGATTTTATTCGGATGGAATTTACCTGTGTCTGTTATGCTGAGATCAATTCAGAGAAAATAAACGGAAGGGAGAAAAAAGATGAAAGTATTGATCACAACAGACTGGTACAAGCCGGCCATCAACGGAGTTGTTACTTCGGTATGCAATCTGCGGGAGGAATTACAGCAAAGAGGACATGAAGTGAAGATCCTGACTCTGTCCCGTACAGCTCGTTCCTACGAAGAAGAGGGTGTGATCTATATGGGTTCCGTGAATGCCGGATATATTTATCCGGGAGCAAGACTTCGGGTGTCCCCGGGACGCGAACTGTATCGCGGGATTATAGAGTGGAATCCGGATATTGTGCATTCCCAGTGTGAATTTTCTACCTTTTTCATGGCAAAAAAGATCGCAGAGGAATGTAAGACCCCTCTGGTGCATACTTACCATACTGTATACGAAGATTATACCCACTATTTTTCCCCTTACAAGAAATGGGGCAGGAATATGGTACAGTTCCTGACGCGACAGATCTCCGAGAAGGTGGACAGTATGATCGCTCCCAGCACAAAAATAGAGACATTACTAAAAGACTATGGCATTCATTGTCCGGTATCAGTGATCCCATCGGGGATTGATCTGAGTAAATATGACGCGCAGACCCGGACGGATTCCCGGGAGAGAATCCGAAGAAAATATAAAATGGACCGGAAGACCACAGTGCTTTTATATGTAGGTCGTCTGGCAAAAGAGAAGAATGTGGAAGAATTGCTGGAGTACCAGCAGAAAATTCAGGAGAGCGGCACAATACTGATGATTGTAGGCAGCGGTCCTTATTTGGAGACTTTACGGAAAAAGGCAGCAGAACTGGGTGTGACGGAAAGCGTTATTTTTACCGGAATGGTATCACCCGCTGAAGTAGCATCTTATTATCCGGCAGGAGATCTGTTCGTTAGCGCTTCCACCAGTGAGACCCAGGGGCTTACCTATGCGGAAGCACTGGCAGCAGGATTACCGTTATTATGCAGAAGGGATCAATGCCTGCGGGCGGTTGTGGAAGAGGGAAAAAACGGCTGGCAGTACCGGACCGAAGAGGAATTCTTGAAAGACCTGAAGAACTGGAAGGAGAAAGAAGACGATGAACGCAGAGGAATGTGCAGTTATGCAAAACAGTCCGCAGAAATATTTTCCCAAAAAAGATTTGCGGGAAGCATGGAACAACTATACCAGCGACAGATCGAAGAAAAACAGGTCGAAAGAGAAAAACGCTTGGCAAAGAGTCGTCAATATTGCATCCTGGGTTAGTCTGATCCTCTGTGGAATACTGGCAGTCTGGAGCTATCAGAGCGGCATTTTCCAATCGGTGGAGACCATGCAGCAGTTTGTGAACCGTTTCGGAATGATCGGTGCACTGATCTTCGTGCTGATCCAGATCGTTCAGGTGGTGTTTCCCATCATACCGGGTGGCATCAGCTGTCTGGCAGGAGTGCTGCTCTTTGGAGCGGTGCCGGGATTTTTCTATAATTATATAGGAATCGGTGTGGGTTCCTGTATTGCTTTTGGAATAGCAAGAAGTCTGGGAAGACCGGTGCTGTACAAGATGTTTCCCGGGAAAATGATTGAAAAATACCTGACATGGACGGAGCTAAAGGGGAGATTTTTGAAATTATTTACACTGGCAATCTTTCTGCCGGTGGCACCGGATGATTTTCTCTGTTATCTCGCCGGAACGACGAATATGACATGGAAACAGTTTGTGACAGTCATCTTTTTAGGAAAGCCTTTCTCCATTGCGCTGTATAGTCTGGGACTGACGACACTGTTTCAGGTGATTTTCCACCTATTATAGGAGAGTATACTTATGAAAATTTATATATATAAAGGCGGACTTTCACTGGTGGCAAAAAGCGGCATCGGCAGCGCCATCCGCCATCAGGAGAAGATGCTGCGAGCAGCAAAAGTGACCGTGACGAACGTCTGGAAAGAGGCGGATATCGTACAGATCAATACCGTATTGCCTGATTCGCCGCTGGTGGCACGGCGGGCAAGACGGCAGGGGAAAAAGGTCGTCTATTATGGGCATTCCACTATGGAAGATTTTAAGAATTCTTTTACCGGTTCCAATCTGGCGGCTCCTTTATTCAAAAAATGGATCCGCCATTGTTATAGACAGGGAGATGTGGTTATCACACCAACGGAATACTCCCGGGAATTGTTAATGAAATATGATCTGCATCGGGAGATTTACGCACTGACCAATGGTGTGGACACTGAATTTTTCCACAAAACAGAGCAGGCAGGTGGACGATTCCGGAAATTTTTTCATCTTCCTGTGGATAAAAAGGTCGTGATATCCGCCGGGCATCTGATTCACAGAAAAGGAATCGAGGATTTTCTGGAAATGGCAAAAAGGATGCCAGACATTATTTTTCTATGGTTTGGGGGCGGGAACAATGCATTGATTCCGGCAGAGATCAAAAAGGCTGTGGCAGAGAAGCCGGAAAATGTGATCTTTGCCGGTTTCCAACCGTCCGGGATCCTGCGGGATGCGTACTGTGGTGCGGATGCATTTGCTTTTTTCAGTTATGAAGAGACGGAAGGAATCGTGGTATTGGAGGCATTATCCTGTGAGATTCCTGTGATCGTGAGAGACATTCCGGTGTATGAAGGATGGCTTACCGACGGCGAGCAGGTGCGCAAAGCCAGCAATCTGGATTCCTACGAGCAGGCAGTCCGAGACATCTTGTATGAAGAACCGCTGGAAAAAGTAAGACGCAGAATCCGGGCAGGCAGGGCACTGGCGGAGGAACACAGCATGCGGGTGACAGGTGAGAAACTGTATCAGATCGAGCAGAAGCTTTTGTAGACATCCCTCTTGCAAAGTCCGCGCCTTTATCATAAAATGAGAGTACCTTACAAAGGAGGTGCTTACGATGAACCTTGTAATTACTATCAGCCGAAGATTCGGAACAGGAGCCAGTCTGATCGCACAGGAGTTGTCTGAGAAGCTGGGGGTGCCGGTGTATGATAAGGCGTACATAGAGCATGAGCTGAATGGTGACAGTTATGCTACGGAAGCGGAGGTTATTAAGGGGTTGGCGGAACATCCCTGTATTATTCTGGGACGCTGCGCATCTGAGATCCTGAAGGATCAGCCGAATGTATTTAACGTGTATGTGTGCGCAGATAAGGAAGATCGTATCGAACGTATCATGAAGAAGGAAAGTCTTTCCCACGATGAGGCGAAGGAAATGCTTGAGAAAAATGATGCAGAACGCGCCGTCTATTATTATGAGAATACCGGTAAGGTGTGGGGCGATGTGAACAATTATCATATGATCCTCGATACCACCAAACTGGGAATCGAAAATTGTGCGGATATCCTGATCCGGTATTTTGAAAGAGTGGAAATTATTTGACAGCCCGGAATGCGAATAGGCGTTACGATTTCGAGAGTATGCAGTACGAAGAAATCGTTTAGGATATAAATAGGGAATAGATTGTAAACAGATGTCTCACACGGACATCTGTTTTTCTATGAAAAACATCTTAAACACAGTAATAAAATTAATCAATTATACAACGTTATAAAATTAAAAGTATGATTTTAAATATAACAAAAAATGATATATACAATTGAAAATTTTAATCAAATAATAAAACGGAATAATCACCGAATAAAATGACCTTTTTCTTGAATTTATAGATATATGACAAAAATGTCACATTAAAATACATCAATTAACAAGATAAGAATATATCTTGCTTACAGAAATTATGAGTGTTAAGATAATGCAATCAGATAAGTGAAAATAGTAAAAACAACAGGTTTTGAAAATAAAAAGTAATCATATGGCAGGAGGATTCCCATGAACAGCGCAGACATTGCAGCAAAATATCAGAAAACTTATTTTATGCCCCCCGAGGTGACCTACGACTGGGTAAAAAAGGACAGTATTACCAAGTCCCCTATCTGGTGCAGCGTTGACTTAAGAGACGGCAACCAGGCATTGATCGATCCCATGAGTCTGGAAGATAAGCTGGAATTCTTCAAGATGTTGGTAAAGATCGGTTTCAAGGAGATCGAGGTTGGTTTTCCCGCTTCCTCCGATACGGAGTACAATTTTATCCGTGCATTAATTGAGCGCGACATGATCCCGGAGGATGTGACTATTCAGGTATTGACGCAGGCGAGAGAGCATATCATCCGCAAGACCTTCGAAGCAGTCAAGGGAGCGCCCCACGCAGTGATCCATCTGTATAATTCTACTTCCGTAGAGCAGAGAGAACAGGTATTTAAGAAGGACAAGGAAGCCATCAAGAAGCTGGCAGTAGACGGTGCCCGGATGTTAAAGAATCTGGCAGACGAGACCGAAGGCAACTTCACCTTTGAGTACAGCCCTGAGAGCTTTTCTCAGACCGAGGTGGATTATGCACTGGAAGTCTGCAATGCAGTACTGGATGTATGGAAGCCTACCGCTGACCGCAAGGCCATCATCAATCTGCCCACCACCGTACAGGTGGCAATGCCCCATGTATTTGCCTGTCAGGTAGAATATATGCACAAGCATTTGAAATATCGTGACAATGTAGTACTCAGCGTACATCCTCACAATGACAGGGGCTGTGGTATCAGTGATGCGGAGTTCGGCGTACTGGCCGGAGCAGACCGTGTGGAAGGTACTTTGTTCGGCAACGGTGAACGTACCGGTAACGTGGATCTGGTAACTGTTGCACTGAACATGATGTGCCACGGCGTGGACAGTGGACTGGATTTCTCTCATATTATGGAGATCCGCGAAGCTTATGAGAACTTCACCGGCATGAAGGTACATGAAAGAGTGCCCTATGCAGGAGATCTGGTATTTACCGCATTTTCCGGTTCCCATCAGGATGCCATCAGCAAAGGTATGGCATGGCAGAAGGAAGGCAAGACAGGCAAGCGTTGGGATATCCCTTATCTGCCCATCGATCCTGCGGATGTGGGAAGAGAGTACGAATCCGATGTTATCCGTATCAACAGTGTATCCGGTAAAGGTGGCGTAGCGTTCGTATTGAAGCAGCAGTTTGGCTTCTCGCTGCCCGCAGCCATGAAGGAAGAGGTTGGTTACCTTGTGAAAGGTATTTCCGACAGACGTCATCAGGAATTACTTCCTAAGGAGATCTATGCGATCTTCGAGGAAAATTATATTTATCCCCGCAGCATCTTCAACATTCCGGAGTGCCACTTCAAACAGGAGAACGGCATTCAGGCAGAGGTGACTATCGAGCAGGGCGGAGCTTCCAGAGCCATTACTACTATGGGTAACGGACGTCTGGATGCAGTCAGCAATGCCATCAAGACATACTTTGGTATTACCTACGAGTTGTCTGTATATGAAGAGCATGCAATTTCCAGAGGCTCCAATTCCAAGGCTGCCACCTATGTTGGTATCGTCCACGACGGTAAATTCTACTGGGGCGTCGGCGTAGATGAAGATATTATCAAGAGTTCTATCGCCGCACTGGTGTCCGCGGTGAATAAGCTGGCAGCAGAACAGCATATTACCTCCGGCAGAGAAGAGCGGATCGTGGAGATCATCAGTTTCATCCAGAAGAACTATGTGGATGTGACATTGGATATGCTGGTAGATACTTTCCATCTCTCCAAGCCTTACCTGTCCAAGTACATTAAGGAAAAGGCCGGCATGACCTTCCAGGAGGTCGTTCGGGAAGAGCGCATGAAAAAAGCAAGAATGCTCTTAAAGGAGACCAATCAGACGGTGGAGACCATTGCAGCCAACGTTGGTTACGAGAATGTGGAGCACTTTAACCGCCTGTTCAAAAAGGCATATGACATGACTCCGGTACAGTATCGAAAACAGAGCGCGGAATAACAGGAGTCTATTCAGCAAATTAAATTTAGGAATTTTGGAAGAGCCATTTCTATATCATTTTGGATATAGGAATGGCTTTTTAAGTGTTGATTATCGGTTAAACAAAGTATAACATAATTTTAACATTGTACAAAAATATGCTGAATATTGACAAATTATGACAGTAAAGTTATACTAAAGTAGTATGTGGTCATAGAATAAGACCACAACTTATGGAGGGACAAGAAAATGAATAACAGAGAGAAAGCAAAGGCAGTACAAAAGAAATTCAACCAGCGACTGGGAATTTATTACGGCGTGATGGCAGCAGGTGTCATTGTGGCAGCCATCGGACTGATGACACAGATCAACGTATTGACCCTGCTGGGAGTGGTAGCATTTTTTGCAGGATTAGTGATCCTCAGCTGGGTAGACGGGTATACCGAGTATGCAAAACGTGTTATGACAGCAAAAGCTCTGATGGGTGAAGAGATGCCCGAGGATGTGGTAAATGCCGGTATTGAACTGGTAAAGAAGCAAGGTGGAAGCCTGTCTGCACTTAAGAGCCAGACCAGAGAGTTCTCTCATATTTTATATCATCTGTGCCAGGGTATTTTCACCGCGGCAGCCATGCTGGAGAAGATCCCCGGACTGAAGTCTGTATCCGGTATTGCACAGAGTATGATCAAGAAAGCTTACAGAAGAATCAATCTGTTGTTAGAGGGTTATCTGTTTGCAAAATATGGCGAGATGACCAAGGAGGCTTATTATGACGGCGTATCTCTGCTGTTACAGGATGGCAAGACTTTTCTGGTAAAATCCGTAAAAGATGCCGCTGTATCTGAATTGCTGGTAACCCTGAGTGTGATCGGTACTCTGGTATTTGTAGCTTTGGGCGGCATACTGAAAAATGTTGTGTTTGTTGTATTGGGCATTGCCTGTGTGGTTCTGTATGTGGTAGTAGCCATTGTATATGACAGCAACAAAGATTTCGATATGCTGGCAAGCTATATTGAGTATGCTTCCACACATGAAGTCAACGAAGAGTATCGTAACAGCCTGCTGGCAGCGACGGATGCCGCTACTCAGGTGAACATGGTAGCCGGTGCACTGAAGAACCCTGCCGTAAATGGTATTATGGGCGCGGCCGGAGCAGCAGAGAAGCTGTTTGGAAATAAAGATGAGAAATAAGAATTAGGCCATACCCATTCGCAGACACTGAAGTGCCTGCTTCATGTACGGCTGTCGCCGTATAAATCCAAAAAGAAAAGCACGTCCTCGTGAGCAAGCTCCCAGGGCGTGTTTTTCTTTTTGGATTTGCATGGCTCGTAGCTTTTAACATAATGACAGGTTTTGAAAACATAAATAAATAGAAAAAACCGTTTTTTTTTATTATGATGAAAACATAGAGCAAGAGAATTCGCAGTCTGGCATTCCGCCGGAGCGTAACGAAAGAAAACATAAATGTAAGAGGCTTACACAGTAAGCAGATAGGAGCAGAAAATGGAAATGAAAGAGACGATTCTGAAAACTTTCGCAGAAGTATTTGGAGATGCAGAGGGCACCAAGGCTTATTTTGCACCGGGACGTGTGAATCTGATCGGTGAACATACCGACTATAACGGCGGACACGTTTTCCCCTGCGCACTGACCATCGGTACCTATGGTGTGGCAAGAAAGAGAAACGACAATAAGCTGCGTTTCTATTCCATGAATTTCGGACATCTGGGAGTGATCGAATCTTCTCTGGAGGATCTGGTACCCAGCAAGGAAGCAGGCTGGACCAATTATCCCAAGGGAGTGATCTGGGCTTTCGGTGAGAAGGGCATGAAAGTGACTTCCGGTATGGATCTGCTGCTGAACGGTAATATCCCCAACGGTTCCGGACTTTCCTCTTCCGCTTCTGTAGAAGTGCTGACCGGCTACATTCTGAGAGATTTCTTCGGATTTGATGTGACCAATCAGGATCTTGCACTGATCGGACAGTTCTCCGAGAACAAATACAACAAGGTAAACTGCGGTATCATGGATCAGTTTGCCATTGCCATGGGCAAAAAGGATAATGCTATTTTTCTGGACACCGCAACTCTGGAATATGAGTACGCACCGATCCATCTGGAAAATGCGAAGATCGTGATCGCATGCAGCAATAAAAAGAGAGGCCTGGGAGATTCCAAGTACAATGAGCGTCGCAGCGAGTGCGAGACTGCACTGGCAGAACTGCAGCAGGTAGTGAAGATCAAGACTCTGGGTGATCTGGACGAGGAGACTTTCGAGAAGTTCAAAGCTATTATCAAGAGCGATGTCCGCAGAAAGCGCGCAAAGCACGCTGTATATGAGAATCAGAGAACCGTTCGTGCGGTAGAAGCTCTGAAGAACAACGATGTGAAGCTGTTTGGTGAGCTGATGAATGCTTCCCATGTATCTTTGCGGGATGATTATGAGGTAACAGGTATCGAGCTGGATACTCTGGTAGAAGAAGCATGGAAGGTAGACGGTGTTATTGGTTCCCGTATGACAGGTGCCGGTTTCGGCGGATGTACCGTAAGCATTGTAAAGGATGAGGCTATTGACACCTTTATCGATCAGGTAGGCAAGGCATATAAGGAGAAGATCGGTTATGCAGCTGATTTCTATGTAGTAGAGATCGGTGACGGCCCCCAGACCCTGTAAGAAATTAAGATCCGACGAGAATAGAGAGTGCGATGCCGGAGAAATCCGGTATTGCAGAATGGAGAAAAAATGGATATTCAGGTATTAATTCGTAAATTGGTATCCTACGGAGTACAGACAGGACTGGTTCCGGAGGAAGATGTGATCTACACGACCAACCGTCTGTTGGAGCTGTTTGAACTGGATGAACTGGAAGAGCGCGACAATGTGACCATGCGTGAGGATGAACTGGAAGAGGTTCTGAAGGGTATGCTGGATTATGCTTACGAAAAAGGCATTCTCAAGGAGAACAGTGTGGTGTATCGTGACCTTTTCGATACAAAGATCATGAGCATGCTGATGCCCAGACCCAGTGAAGTAATCCGTCATTTCCACGAACTGTACGATCAGGTATCTCCCGAGGCAGCTACCGACTATTATTACAAATTAAGCAGAGATTCCGACTATATCCGTCGTTATCGTATCTGCAAGGATATGAAATGGGTAGCACCCACCAAATACGGCGATCTGGACATTACCATCAACCTGTCCAAGCCTGAGAAGGATCCCAAGGCTATTGCTGCAGCGAAGCTGGCAAAACAGGCCGGTTATCCGAAATGCCTGCTGTGCCGTGAAAATGAAGGTTATGCAGGCCGTGTGAATCATCCCGCCCGCCAGAACCACCGCATCATTCCGGTGACCATCAATGGCAGCCAGTGGGGATTCCAGTATTCTCCGTATGTATATTACAATGAGCATTGCATCGTATTTAATTCTCAGCATGTACCTATGAGGATTGAGCATGCGACCTTCTGCAAGCTGTTTGATTTTGTAAAGCAGTTCCCTCATTATTTTGTAGGTTCCAATGCGGATCTGCCCATCGTAGGCGGTTCTATTTTAAGTCACGATCATTTCCAGGGTGGTCATTATGAGTTCGCCATGGCCAAGGCGCCTGTAGAGAAAAACTTCTCTGTAGCAGGTTATGAAGATGTGGATGCCGGTATCGTGGCATGGCCTATGTCTGTGATCCGCCTCAGCGGTATGGATACCGACCGCATTATTGCACTGGCAGATGTGATCCTGAATAAATGGAGAGAATATACGGATGAAGAGGCTTTCATCTATGCCTATACCGATAACGAGCCTCATAACACCATCACTCCCATTGCCAGAAAGCGCGGAGACAAGTTCGAACTGGATCTGGTGCTGCGTAACAATATCACTACTGAGGAACATCCTCTGGGTGTATATCATCCGCATGCAAAGCTGCATCATATCAAGAAGGAGAACATCGGTCTGATCGAGGTTATGGGTCTGGCCGTACTGCCCGCCCGCCTGAAGGGTGAGATGGCGCATCTGAAGGAAGCAATCCTCGCCGGTAAGGACTTAAGAGCCGATGAAGAACTGGCAAAGCATGCAGACTGGGTAGACGAGTTCCGCCCGAAATACGATGCCATCACTGTAGAGAACATCGACGGTATCGTAGAGAAGGAGATCGGTCTGGTATTCATGCAGGTATTGGAAGATGCCGGTGTCTACAAGAGAACTGAGGAAGGTCAGAAGGCGTTCGACCGTTTTGTAAAGAGCTTGTAATAATAGTTCAGCCATAGAATGACAGAACCGGCGATTGGGTGCTTGCACACAAAGCGACGGAGAGCGTGATAACGCGACTTTACGAATGGCGCGGTCTGAATGTTTGTTGTAAAATGTTTGTTGCGAGGAAAAGGAATTGTGGTGACACAATTCTTCAGACTGTAGACAAAGCTCCTTCCTGTGAGGGAGCTTTGTCTACAGTCTGTTTATTTATCGTTATCTTCTCTTTTCCGAATCATGCCTCTTACTTTTTATAGTACCATCTTCCTGTATAGGGTGCAAGTCGTCACTGATGGTTCGTATAAATAATTTTACGCGTTTTTGCCGTATTTTTAAAGGTGCGAGATTTGTATAATTCCGATAATTGTAGTATACTGTAGGAAAAAATTTTTCGTAACACATCAGTTCACCATGTATTACAGAAAAGAGGTTATATTTCAAATGAAAAAGCAAAGCAAAGTAACCAGTCAGTCTGCCATGCTGCAGCAAAACACAAGATCAACCTATCGGATACTGATCATCAGCATCGTTATGCTGATCCTGTTCATCGGATCCAACATGTATCTGAGCCGGATCAATTCCCAGCAGCTGGAAGCTACCATGTATCTGAACCAGTATCGTCTGGGTTCCAAGACGCTGACCGCTGCCGTACAGTCTTACGCAGTCACCGGAGACCAGACCTACTATGACAATTATATGAAGGAATTAAACGAGGACAAAAATCGTGACATTGCCTGGGAAGGTCTTCAGAAAGACGGTCTGACCGACAATGAATGGGCACTGTTAAACCATATTGCTGAAATGTCCAACGGTCTGGTTCCTCTGGAAGAAGAAGCCATGGATAAGGCCGGTTCCGGAGATACACAAGCAGCTATTTCTTATGTATTTGGTGAGGAATATGAATCTACCGTACAGGAGATCACTGCAACCACAGATAATTGTATCAATGATATCCAGGCACGTATGGCTCAGAAGCAAAATACTCTGAATCTGATAATGATCACTACCATGGTGATTTTCATTCTCTGCTTCCTGACCATTGCCCGCAAGATTGTCACCACACTGACCTTTGCAAAACAGGAACTGCTGATTCCCATTGTAAAAGTATCCGAGCAGATGAAAGTACTTGCGCAGGGACATTTTGACAGCCGTCTGGATCTGCCGGAGGATGACAGTGAAGTCGGCATCATGGTGCAGGCCGTTCATTTCATGAACGACAACTTTACCAAGATGATCACCGAGATTTCCGAGATCTTAGGTCAGATGGGTCAGGGCAATTACCGTGTAGAGCCTACGGAAGAATATGTCGGTGACTTTGTACAGATCAAGGATTCCATGGTGAAGATCATTGCCGATATGAAGAAGACACTGTCCACCATTCAGGTCAGCGCACAGGAGATCGATGGTGGTTCCGAGCAGCTGGCACAGGCAGCTACCGATCTGGCAGAAGGTTGTACCGCACAGGCCTCCAAGATTTCCGAAGCATCCCAGATGATCGACGCTATGGCAAAGAGTATTGAAGAAAAAGCCAGAGTTGCACAGGAGACCGCAGATATCTCCAAGCAGTCCGCACAGACGGTTGCTGATGGCAATGCCAAGATGCAGGAACTGAAAGTCGCAATCGGTGAGATCAGTAAATGTTCCGAGGAGATTCGTTCTATCATTCAGGTCATTGAGGATATCGCTTCCCAGACCAACCTCCTGTCACTGAATGCCTCCATCGAGGCTGCCCGTGCCGGAGAAGCAGGCCGCGGATTTGCTGTCGTAGCCGAGCAGGTCAAGAATCTGGCGGAACAGTCCACTGAGGCTGCCGGAGAGACCACAAAGCTGATCGGGAGCACCATCGATGCTGTCAACAAGGGAATCGCCATTGCAGAAGAAACCGAAGCCAGCATGGATCAGGTAATGGAAGAAGCCGAGGCTTCTACCAAGCGTATGGTTGATATGGCACAGGCCCTTCAGGCTGAAGTGTCCAGCGTCCAGCAGATCGATGAAAACATCGCTCATGTGGCCGGAATCGTGGACAACAACTCCGCATCTTCTCAGGAGACCGCCGCTGTCAGCGAAGAACAGTCCGCGCAGGTACATACTATGTTACAGCTGATGCATCAGTTCCAGATCTAGTTTTCAGAATGATAAAGCCTGAGTGCTTCTAAAGAAGCCTCAGGCTCAGACTGTAGACAAAGCTCCTTCCTGTGAGGGAGCT
>NZ_QUIU01000010.1:0-343 GCF_003480225.1 Clostridium sp. AM34-9AC | reverse complement strand
CAGGCTGTAGACAAAGCTCCTTCCTGTGAGGGAGCTTTTCTTGTGTCATGACTGCAAAAATTATGTACTTACAAGCATATAAGAAGTAGTGAAAATGCCGTATTTACGGGACTTTTCACTACTTTTTTGGTATAATGAAAGTATCAAAATAAAGGCGGTGTTTCCTATGATGACACAGAATGCAGATAAGAAAAGAGAGCAGATTCAGATGTTCTGCATGGATGACCTTGTTCCGCAGGATCATCTGCTGCGCCTGATTGACCAGGCAATCGACAGGAGTTTTATCTATGATCTTGTGATCCATAAATACAGTGCAGACAATGGCCGCCCCAGCATGGATCCG
>NZ_QUIU01000001.1:31268-268292 GCF_003480225.1 Clostridium sp. AM34-9AC | reverse complement strand
CTCCGGGAGTTCGTGGATTTTGCCAATGTATTTCACTAACTTTCAAGTTACACTAACTCGATTTGCCGGCATAGCAAGATTATGTTATATTAAGTTTATCTTAGAGAAATGAGAGAAAGTAATGGCTGGAATTGAAAAAGTGATTTTCATGAATATGTGTATGGTCTATGATAAAGAAGGTAATGTGGTGGCGCTGGACAAGGTGGGGAAGAATTATTCGGGAACGACATTTCCCGGAGGGCATGTGGAGCCGGGTGAGACTTTCAAAGAATCGGTGATCAGAGAAATCTATGAGGAGACCGGACTGACGATCCAAAATCCCAGACTGACCGGCATTTATCACTGGATGACAGGGGATATAAGGAATGTGGGATTTTTATATAAAACGTCGGAATATGAAGGAAAATTGATCTCATCCGAGGAGGGAAAGGTCTACTGGATCTCCGGAGAACAGTTTTTGAAGAAGCCGCTGGCGCCCGGTATGGAGCAGGTGTGGCAGATGATGCATGATGAGAATGCACAGGAATGTTTGCAGACATTGACGGAAGAAGGCATTGTATCAAAGATCCAGTAGGATATTTCGGAGGCAGGAGGCCCGTGAAAACGGAAAGCATCACAAAGGAAACCCGGTAGGAGGAAAATAAAATGATCAACAAATTACATATGGCAATGATCGAACTTTACCATGGAGATGCAAAGCGCATTCAGCATTTTT
This sequence comes from Clostridium sp. AM34-9AC, assembly GCF_003480225.1. NCBI lineage: Bacteria > Bacillati > Bacillota > Clostridia > Eubacteriales > Clostridiaceae > Clostridium > Clostridium sp. AM34-9AC. The sequence continues at coordinate 267,577 of NZ_QUIU01000001.1, read as the reverse complement.
GCAAGGTACACAGCTATGCGAAGCTGATTGCGGAAATGGAGAATGTGGATGCTGAGACCTTATTTATTTTGGAGACGGCAGCACTGACTCATGATATCGGCATCCATCTGTGTGAAGAAAAATACGGAAACTGTAACGGAAAATTACAGGAAAAAGAAGGCCCGGCCATTGCTGAAAAGCTGCTGTCAGATCTTGGTTTTTCCGGAGAAGTTTCTGAGCGGGTACAGTATCTGATTGCCCATCATCATACCTACAACAATATAGACGGCATTGATTATCAGATTCTGGTGGAAGCGGATTTCCTTGTAAACATGTGTGAGGACGAACTGTCTGAAGAAGCCTTGCAGAACGCATATCGGAATATTTTCCGGACGGAAACTGGGAAAAAGATCTGCAGAGAGATGTATGATATAGCATGACTTTTTTGCGAATGAAAAGATCGCCGGAGAGCTTGACATGACGAAAGGAGCATTATACCGCCATTACAAGAGTAAAAGAGATATTTTTGACTGCATTGTAGAGTGGATGGAGCAGGGAGACAGCGAGCAGGCTGCGAGTATGACATGCCGGAAGATGATAAAGAGAATATGCCGGATCAGTACAAGACAGTGTCTTTGGAGGAATTTGTCGAATATAGCAAGTCTATGTTTGCATACTGGACGGAGGATGATTTCGCATCCGTGATCAGCAGCATGGCACAGGAATGGATAGAAAGGCGATGATCCGGAAGTGCTTATTTACAAAAAGAGATGATGATACAATAAAAAAACAATTGAAAAATAAGAAAACAGCTTGCAAAACAAATGGTACAGTGCTACTATAACCACGAAAAAAACAAGTTGGAGGTGAATTTCATGGACAGTTGCGATGGTTATGGGCGAAGTAGAAAACACGGTGCTTTTTCCTGCGAGCAGGGTACAGCTGTCTGTGGAAAGTGACGGCCGTATTTTGATTTGTTGTGCATAGAGATTTATGCAGAGGAAGCATCGTGTGATGCTTCTTTTGTTTTGCCCTTTACGTTGCATTGAAGAATGAAAACGAGAAAGGAGACTTAGACTATGAACAAGAAATATTCCGAACTGGCAGAATTATTCCGTAGCGAGAAAACGGATGAGGAAATCCTGGATTTCCTGTTGAATTTCCATAAGAACGATATCGCCGATATGCTGGCGGGGATGACAGAGGAAGAACGGAAACGTCTGTATCATCTGTTGGGAGCGCAGAAGACCGCGGATGTTTTCAAATATATTGAGGATCCCCGGAAATATATCAAAGAACTGACCGTGGAGAGCGCCGCAAGAGTGATCTCCGAAATGGATTCCGATGACGCCGTTGACCTGTTGGAGAATCTGGACCCGGAGGAGAAGGAACAGATCGTCCGGATGCTGGACGAGGACGCAAAAAAAGATGTAAAGATGCTGCTGTCCTATGATGAGGAAGAGATCGGCAGCTGCATGACAACGAATTACATCTGCATCCCGGAAGAGCTGACCATCAAACAGGCTATGAGCGAGCTGGTGAAGCAGGCAGGAGAAAACGACAATATCATGACCATCTATGTGGTAGATGAAAAGGGTGTTTTCGCCGGAGCCATCGATCTGAAGGATCTGATCCGGGCAAGGGAAAATGCGCATCTGGAAGATCTGGTGTTGAAATCTTATCCTTATGTGACCGATCATGAGAAGATCGATGATTGTATGGACAGGATCCTGGATTATGCGGAGGACTCGATTCCCGTATTGTCAGAAGATAAGAAAATCCTCGGTGTCATCACATCCGAAGACCTGATCGAAATGGTAGACAATGAGATGGGCGAGGACTATGCAAAGTTAGCAGGTCTGACCGCAGAAGAGGATCTGAAGGAGCCCACGCTTCAAAGCATGAAAAAGCGACTGCCCTGGCTGATCATCCTGTTGTTCTTGGGCATGGGAGTGTCGTCGGTGGTAGGTTTATTCGAAAATGTGGTGGCGGTATTGCCTGTCGTGATCTGCTTCCAGTCACTGGTACTGGATATGGCGGGAAATGTGGGAACCCAGTCCCTGGCAGTGACGATCCGTGTGTTGATGGATGAAAATTTGACGGGAAAACAGAAGTTTCAGCTGGTAGTCAAGGAAGTTAAGACCGGTTCCTTAAACGGAGCACTGCTGGGCATTATGGCATTACTTTGTCTCGGTGTCTATGTGCATCTGTTCAAAGGATATACCTGGATGGGAGCCTTCGGCATCTCCGGCTGTGTGGGAGTATCCCTGCTGGTGGCAATGGCAATCTCCAGCGCTGTGGGTACTGTGATCCCCATGTTTTTCCATAAGATAAAGGTAGACCCCGCAGTGGCATCCGGTCCCCTGATCACCACAGTAAACGATCTGGTGGCGGTAGTGACCTATTATGGTCTGGCGTGGCTGCTTCTGATCCGGTAGAATGCAATAGAAGGGTTAAGGAAGTAAGGGTTTTACCAGATGAATCTGAAGAAATCCAAATAAGGAGAGATCATGGCTGAGATATTATTGGGTTCCCATGTGGGAATGTCGGGAAAAGAAATGTTTTTAGGCTCTGTGAAGGAGGCGGAAAGCTACGGTGCCAACGTGCTGATGGTCTACACCGGGGCACCCCAGAACACTAGACGCAAGGAAATCGGAGAGCTGAGAATTGATGAGGGGATTTCCTATGCCGAAAAAGCAGGTATCCGGGAAATCGTCATTCATGCTCCCTATATTATTAATTTAGGCAACATGGAGAAGCCGGAAATGTTTGATTTCGGCGTGGAATTTCTGGCAAAAGAAGTAAAGCGTGCCGCAGCCTTTCACAGTAAGGTACTGGTACTGCATCCGGGTTCTTCCTTAAGTGCTGGTGTGGAAGCTTCTGTGGAGCAGATCGCAAAGGGGTTAAATCTGGTGCTTGACGCAGATGACAGCAAGGTCAATATTGCTCTGGAGACCATGGCGGGCAAGGGCAGTGAGGTTGGCAGAACTTTTGAAGAATTGCGGATGATTTATGATAAAGTGGATCGAAAAGACAGACTGCGGGTATGTTTCGATACCTGCCATGTGAACGATGCCGGATATGATCTGGTGAATGATTACGAAGGTGTGCTTGCGCAGTTTGACAAGATTCTGGGATTGGACCAGATCGCAGTGATCCATGTGAACGACAGCCTGAATCCCTTAGGAGCCCACAAGGACCGTCATGCCAATATCGGACAGGGTACCATCGGTTATGAGACCCTGCACCGCATCGTCCATGACGAGCGGTTTGCCGCCGTGCCCAAAATCTTGGAGACACCATGGCTGTGTGCGGAGGGCGAAGACAAGAAGACCATTCCACCTTACAAGCAGGAGATTGCATGGCTGAAAGCCTCAAAACAGATGGATAAGAGGACAGACGATTGAAAAAAAGAATCATTGCAGCAGTAGCAGTATTTGGACTTTTGGGCGGAATATTATATTTTGCATATGCACAGACAGCGGCGCAGAACAATGTGAAGCATTTCACAGCTTTTTTTGCTGTGGAGGGAGAATCTATTGACCAGAATAATGATATAAAAAAAGAAATCGCACGCCTGACAGGTGCGGATTGTGAAGAACTATGGCTGGTGGGACAGTCCAAGGAAAGTGCCTTGAACAGTTATATTGTGAGTGGGGAATATCCGGATTTTATTTCCGGAGATACCAGTCTTTATGAGGCAGGGGCATTACTTCCTTTAGATGAATACTGGGAGAATTATCCCAATATCAAAAATTATCTGACGGAAGAACAGTGGGAGAGATTCCGCAGACCGGACGGTCATATCTATTGGATCCCACAGTTTGGTGTGACCCATGGCGAAGATGTGGAGGTGACCCACTCAGGTGAAGCCTTCTGGATCCAGACCAGAGTGCTGAAATGGGCGGGGTATCCGGAGATTCATACTGTGGATGAATATTTTGATCTCATCGAGCGCTATGTGGCAGCGAACCCGGTAATGGAGGATGGAACACCGAACATTCCGTTTACGATTTTGTGTGATGACTGGCGGTATTTTTGTCTGGAAAATATTCCGCAGTTTCTGGATGGTTATCCAAATGACGGAAGCTGTATTGTGGATCCGGATACATTACAGGTTTACGATTATAACACCACAGATACTGCCAAATGGTACTTTAAAAAGCTGAATGAGGAATATCACAAAGATATTCTCGGTGCAGAAGTATTTACAGAGACCTATGAGGATTATCTGGCAAAATTATCCACGGGTGCGGTCTGCGGTATGCCGGATCAGTGGTGGCAGTTCTACTATTCGATTCAGAATGCCTATGATGAACAGGGCCTTAGAGAACAGGGCTGCGATTATGTTCCACTTCCGATTACCAGAGAGGAAGGAATCGCCAACCAATGGCATGTAACACGCTCCGCAGAGATGGATAGCTCTACAGGCTTATCCATTACGGTATCCTGCAATGACATTGACGGAGCTTTGCAGTTTGTCAGTGACCTGTTAGAGCCGGAGATTATTAAACTGCGTTTCTGGGGAAAAGAGGGAGATGATTACTGCGTGGATGAAAACGGATTGTTTTATCTGACAGAGGAGCAGGAGAAGCGTTGGATGACTTCGGAAGAAAAGAGAAAACACTTTTGTTTTTATTCTTATTTTCCACGAGTAGAAGGAAGGCTTTCCGATGGAATCAATGCGTTTTCACTGGAATATCAGACAACGGAATTTTATAAAAATCAACCGGAGGATATTCAGGAATGTTTTTCTGCTTACGGAGTGACAAATTATGTGGATATGATCGGCAACAATGAGGCTCCCGGGGCATGGTATCCCATGTACAGTTATACCACATCCCTGTCGTCTAATTCTCCTGCGGGACAGATCCGAGATCAGATGGAAGCGGTGAAACACAAATGGCTTCCCCAGGTGATCATGGCAGAAGATTTTGAGACTGCGTGGGAGCAATATATGGAAGCATATGATTCCTGTAATCCTGAGATTTATTATCAGATGTTGCAGCTTGAGGTGGAAAAAAGAGTAAAAGGATAAGTTTTTCACAAAAAAGTATAAAAAACAAATAGAAAAATACTTCCCAATTCCTTTAAACTAAAGAAAAGGATTGGGGGTATTTTTTTATGAACGAGAAGAGAAACGGAGCTTTGGACAGATATCCAATAGAAAAAAAGAGAGCAGGAAGACCATCTGTTACAGTGAAAGAAGACGGCGCAGTCATTTTTTATCTGTATGCACCGGCAGCAAAAATAGTACAGGTTGCCGGACTTGGGGGATATTTTACAAATAAGAAAATAAATCTGATGCCCGATGGGCAGGGCGGATTTTTTGCGGAAGTTCAAGATTTTCACTGGGGGATGCATTATTATTTCTGGTATGTGGACGGTGTCCGGATCTGCAATCCGTACGCCGGAATTTCTTATGGGTGTTTTGCTGCGATCAATACTTTTGAGGTGCAGGAGAAGAATGTGGATTTCTATTTTGCAAAGGATATTCCTCATGGTACGGTCAGCATCTGTAAATACGCTTCGAAGGTGAGCAGCCACCTGAAGGAATGTTATGTCTATACACCTTATGGATATGAAGAAGGAGATGAAAGATATCCGGTATTGTACCTGCAGCATGGCGTAGGAGAGAACGAGACCGGATGGATCTGGCAGGGGAAGACGAACTTTATCATGGACTATCTGATCGCAGAGGGAAAGTGCGAGAAAATGATCGTGGTCATGAGCAGTGGCTATGCCTTCAAAGATGGAGAAAAACCTGTATTTTACCCTGGAAATTTTGAGAGTGAACTGATTCACAACATTATTCCTTATATTGAAAATAATTTCCGGGTGAGAAAGGGAAGAGATTACCGGGCGATGGCGGGACTTTCCCTGGGATCGGCGCAGACTACGGATATTGTGGCAAAAAATATGAAGTTATTTTCTGCTGCCGGTGTATTTTCCGGAGTTGCTATTCATGAGATGGAACGGATCTGCGACAGCAAGGAAACATTGGATGTCGTATTTATGTCCTGTGGATGCTATGAGGATCAGATCAGAACGGGAATGAAGCAGATAGAACAAAAGTTTGAAAATGCAGGAAAGTATTGCATTTCCAAAGTATATGAGGGATATCACGAATGGCATGTCTGGAGGAAAAGTCTGTATGATTTTGTACCGTTATTGTTCCGGAAAGCGGGGGCAGAAACGGATGACATTCCGGGGGAAAGAACAGCCAGAATCACAAGACAGAGACTACAGCGACAGACCATGGAAGAACAGATACTGATGTTTGATCCGGTATACCGCCAAATCCGCTTTGAGACTGATGAAGCAGGGAGGCCTGCAGGAAAATACCCGGACATCCCTCACGGAATCTGCATTACGGAACAGGGAACGGCAGTCGTATGCTTCGAGGCACCGGAGGCAGTCTCGGTAGAAGCCACCCTGGACGGAAAAGAATTCCTAAAACTCAGGAAAGATCAGGAAAGACAAGGATATTGGACAGGGGAAATCCACAACATCACGCCGGGATACCATAATGTGTATTTCAGGGCGAATGGTACGGATGTAATCAACCCGGATGCTCCGGTGGGATACTCGGGAGACAGGGCTGTGAACTATCTGGAAATGCCGGATCCGGAGTTCCCGCTGACAGAACTGGCGGATACAGTGCACGGTCAGGTGCATATACATTATGATTATCTTGCGGAGGAAGAGAAAGTAAGTACGATCTATGTATATACACCGGCATATTTTGAAAGAGCGGAAAAAGAGCAGAGCGTAATGATCTTAAAAGCACTTTCCACAGAAACTGCGTCCTGTTTCCTGCACCAGGGGAAAATACCGAACATTATGGAGTATTTTCTGGCAGCAGGAAAAGCCGTAGAGACTATATTGGTGATGACCGATGCCGAAGAGACACCGGAACGGATGCAAAACATTATAAAGAAATATATTCCGGATGGACAAAAAGCAAAAGCAATTGTCATGGAACGAAGCGACGGAGAAGATTGGAATTCCTTCCGGAGACGATTTGCAGCCTGCCGGATATAAAATTATTACCTGCATTTCCTATATTTTCCCGGGTGTTTGTGCAAGGAGAGCCGGACTATAATAGAACTGATAAAAGTTCGGGAGGGATAGAAATGACAGGATCGGCAGCACCGAAGGATCCGGAAAAGGCAAGACCTTTTTTCTATATATTAAAAGACAAAGATATTTTTGGAGAACGGCAAAAGGACGGAACCGGAATCCAGTTTATCTATGAAAGCGACGGACGGCTGATCAACAGTGCACAGATCACGGGAAATGTTACGGATAAGGAAGAACTGACACTTCTGGAGACAGTAGAGGGATTTGGCAGACTGGTACATAGTATCGGCGTAAGCGTGGAGACGGACCGGCCGGAAGAAACCGCAGAATTTGTATTTCAGATGTATGGGAAAAAGGACCTGTACGGAGGTGGAACGAATCTTACGACTTCTCTTAAGTGTGACGGCATGGAACATAGAATCTATCTGTCGGATTACAGGTGGACAGAGGATGATCATGTGCCGGGACAGATTAAAATTCTGTTTGCAGCGCCGGAGCGGATGGGAAAAGTCAGTGTAAGACTCTTCCTAAATGACGGATACGAAGCACCTCCGGAGGAAGAGGATCTGTTTATAGATATGCATTCGGAAGAATACTGCGGCATGATCAGCCGCTCTCTGTTGCAGCTGGGGAATCCTTATCGTATCCGTAAGGCTATTGAAAAATCTAAGGCAGGAAAAGAGGTAACGCTTGCCTATATCGGTGGATCTATCACGCAGGGAGCCGGAGCTATACCAATCCATACGGAATGCTATGCATATAAGTCCTTTCAACTGTTTCAGAATCGTTTTTCGACACAGAACAATGTCAGGTTTATCAAAGCCGGAGTCGGCGGAACACCTTCAGAACTGGGAATGATCCGGTTTGACCGGGATGTGCTCAGGGAAGGGGAACGACCGGATATTGTGGTTATTGAATTTGCAGTAAACGATGAGGGAGATGAGACAAAGGGTGTCTGTTATGAAAGCCTGGTGCGGAAAGTGTTGAAACTGCCATGGAAGCCGGCAGTGGTTCTCCTGTTTTCGGTATTTGCAAATGATTGGAATTTACAGGAGCGGTTAAGGCCGGTGGGGGATCTTTATGATCTTCCCATGGTGAGCATCCTCAATGCGGTCACTCCACAGTTTTCATTAAAGTGCGGCGAGGGAAGAATTTTATCTAAAAATCAGTTTTTTTATGATATGTTTCATCCCAATAATACCGGACATACCATTATGGCGGACTGCCTGCAATATCTGTTTGAGCGTTGTGATGCAGCAGAACCTGCAAGAGTTGGGACTTTTGTGGAAGGAATGACGGAGGAACAGATCCTGTCGGAAAAGCTTTTCGGACCGGCAGTGATCGGTGCTGATTTTGAAAGAATTTTTTTGCTTGATAAGAAGAACCGTTATGTAGGTGCCAAAATCCGGACGGGTAGTTTTACTTCCACAGATATAGAATTGCAGAGTGTGGAAATGGACGGAAGCCTTACACAGACACCGGAATTTCCGTATAACTGGATGTATGATGGAAGCAGACCGCAGATGCCGGGATTTGAAATGGAGATTACCTGCAAGTCACTGTTTCTTATATTTAAGGATTCCGGAGAAATGGATGTGGGGAAGGCCGATGTATTTGTAAATGATGTATATTGTATGACGGCGGATCCCCATAAGAACAATTGGCTGCATTGTAATGCTGTATTACTGTTTTGGGAGACAGAAAGCAGATCCCATAAAGTACGGATTACAGTGACAGAGGAAGACCAGAATAAAAAATTTACAATCTTAGGATTTGGATACACAATATAGAACAGAGTGAGGAAAACAAAATGGTTACAGCAAAGAATCCAATTTTATCCGGTTTCTATCCGGATCCATCCATATGCAGGGCAGGAGAGGACTATTACATTGTGAATTCCAGTTTTGTGTATGCACCGGGAGTTCCAATTTTCCACAGCAGAGATCTGGCGCACTGGGAGCAGATCGGGAATATTCTTGACAGACCGGAACAACTTCCGGTGAAGGGAAGTGAAATATCACAGGGGATTTATGCACCAACGATCCGCTTCCATGATGGATTGTTTTACATGATCACTACCAATGTAAGCTACGGAGGCAATTTCATTGTAACGGCAAAAGATCCAGCAGGACCGTGGTCGGATCCTTATTATCTCGGCGAAGATGCTCCGGGGATCGATCCCAGTCTTTTCTTCGATGATGACGGGAAATGCTATTACTGTGGTACACGACCGAATCCGGAAGGAGTCCGCTATAACGGAGACTGGGAAATCTGGGTGCAGGAACTGGATCTTCGGCAGATGAAGCTTGTGGGAGAAAGCATGGCAATCTGGAAAGGGGCTGTAAAAGGAGTTATCTGGCCGGAGGGACCGCACCTTTATAAGATCGACGGTTACTATTATCTGATGCATGCAGAAGGAGGAACCGGACCGGAGCACAGCATCAGCATTGCAAGAAGTAAAAAGCTGTTCCAGTGGTTCGAGGGCTGCCCCAGAAACCCGATCTTCACCCACAGGAATCTGGGGAAAAACTATCCTGTGATCTACGCAGGACACGGAGATCTGGTGGAGGATGGTAAGGGGAACTGGTACGTGGTAATGCTGGCATCCAGACCTTGTGAAGGACACAGCAGCATGGGAAGAGAGACTTTTCTGGCGAAAGTCACATGGGAAAATGGATGGCCGGTGATTGCAGAAGGCGTCGGGCATCTGGAAGATACATTGGAACTGCCCACAAAGGAATACCGTTTTCCAGAGGAAGTAAGCAGTACTTCCGATCATATCAGTTTCTGGGAGAAAAAACCGGACAAACGGCTGGTAAGTGTAGAAGAAATCTGTGAAGAAAACTATTCGCTGAGTCACCGTCCGGGGATGCTGCGGCTCTATACAAAAAAGGAAAAAATATCTGACTGCAATCATTGTTCCTATTTCGGAATCCGTCAGAAAAATTATGCATTCTATGCAGAGACTGGGATGGAATTTGAACCGAAGCAGGAATGTGAGACAGCGGGAATGGTGTTGTACCAGAATCATGAAAATCATCTGCGCATGGAGATCCGGAAAAGGGCTGACGAGAATTATTTTGTTGTGACAGCCTGTATCCATGGGGAAGAGAGAATCCTTACCGAAAAGCCGGTAGGAGAAGGTAGACAATTCTTTAAAATACGAATGCATTGCGACAGGCAGAAGGCACGGATATGGCTTTTTCGGGATGGCAGGGAGATGCTGATTGCTGAGGATATCAGTCTGCTTCCTTATACCACGGAGGAAGCAGGGGGATTTGTGGGATGTACGATAGGAATGTACGCATCTGCCAATGGACAGGACAGCAGTAACTATGCTGATTTTGCCTGGTTTGTGCAGAATGCCGTATAAAAATGTATTGCGGGCAGATCGTAGATGTCCTATAATAAAGAAGAGCAGGCTACAGAAACGTCTGCTCTTTTTCACATAAATGAGGAGAGGATCTTATGGGGAAGGCATTACATAAGCTGGGTCTTTGGATGGATGATTTCACCATCAAAAAAAAGTTTTATATTTTCTATGTTGTCTGTGTGTTGATTCCCCTGATTGTAACAGACAGTGTTGTGTTCCTGACGACTGCAAAATTTGACAGAGAGCGCAGGGAGCATGAGATGTCTAATATTGCCAGTGCGGTGGAATACAGTCTGAGCAGTATGATCGGAAATGCCGGGGAGATAGGCAACAGTATTTATACCAATCGCGATTTTGAAGAGTTCTTATCCAAAAGATACACTAATTCTGCAGAATATGTGGCGGCATATCAGAATTTCCTGAGCGGGACGTTATTGGAAAATGCACTGGGAATGAACAGTATGATATTTACCCTGTATACGGATAACGATACCATTGTAAACGGAGGAAGGGTCAATACTCTGGATAAGCTTAGGAATACAGAGAGTTATCTGCGGCTGAATGAAGAAGCGAAAAGCAAAGGGCTCTTTTTTGTCTATGATGACAGCAGTTCCAAAATCACAAGGGAACGGCGCATCATTTATCTACAGCGGCTGGATTTCTATGATGCAGAGACAGAAAAGTATTTAAAAATCGAGTTTGATTATGGCAGTATGGTGCGCACCATTAAAAACATGAACTATGATAATGAGGTTCTGATCTGTGAAGGAGATCGGATCCTTCTTTCCAATGGACAATACGGCAGCTACGGCAGTGAGTTTCAGCGGCTGGATAACGCAACAATGAGAGAAGCCTATGAACATACCATCAGTCTGTATGGTACGGAACTTACGATTTATGTAAAGCCGGTAGAGAACAGTTTTCTTACAAGCATCCGGAACGAACTTCCCATCATATTGCTGCTCCTTGCGGTGAATGTTATTTTTCCCTTCTGGTTCGTTCAGATATTCAACCGTTCCTTTACAAAAAGGATTACAGAACTGAGCAAGGTATTTAAATCAGTGGACAGTGATCATCTTATTCCAATGCCCTGTGAAGAAGGTAAAGATGAGATCAGCAGTATGATACGCAATTATAATCGCATGGTGGAACGTACCAATGGACTGATCGAGACTGTATATAAGAATAAAATCCATGAGCAGGAGATGCTGGTGGGAAGAAAAAATGCGGAGCTTCTCGCATTACACAGCCAGATCAATCCCCACTTTTTATTTAATGTACTGGAAAGCATCCGGATGCACAGCATTTTGAAAAAAGAAAACGAGACAGCCGACATGGTGGCCAAACTGGCGGTGATGCAGAGACAGTATGTGGAATGGGGCAATGATTCCGTGAGTATCTTCCAGGAGATTGAATTTGTGAAAGCTTATCTGGCGCTTCAGAAGTATCGTTTTGGAGAACGGCTGAATTATGACATTGAAGTAGACAGAGAATGTGAAAACTTCAAGATACCCAAGCTTACGATTGTAACCTTTGTGGAAAATGCCTGTGTGCATGGAATCGAAAGCAAATCCAGTCCGGGATGGATATTTGTAAGGATAGGCCGTCAGGGAGAACGGCTGGAGATAGAAATTGAAGATACCGGAAGCGGTATGGCGGAGGCCAAACTTACAGAGCTACAGAACAACATGTGCAATGCCGACATTGAGATGCTCAAGGGCGGCGGAAGAGTAGGGATTATTAACGCCTGTGTCAGATTGAAAATGGTAACGGAAAACAGAGTGGAATTCTGTGTAGAAGGAGAAGAAGGAGTGGGAACCACGGTTACGATACGGATTCCCTGTTTGCAGGAGGGTAAAACAGATGCTGAAAGTATTGCTGGTAGATGACGAGCCGTTTATTTTACAGGGATTGAAACTTTTAGTAGATTGGGAGAAGGAAGGCTTTCGGATTGCGGGAACAGCAGCAAATGGGATGGAAGCACTGGCTTTTTTGAAGAAGGAAAAGGTAGATTTGGTTATTGCCGATATTAAAATGCCTCAGATGACAGGACTGGAACTGCTGGAACACATCCGTAAAGAGAAAATTTCAGATGCATATTTTGTTATACTGAGCGGATATGCGGAATTTAGTTTTGCACAACAGGCAATGCAGAATGACTGCACGGATTATCTGCTAAAGCCGGTAGACAGCGAGATTCTGTGCAAAGTACTGAATAAGGTACTTGCTCTGCGCAACAGAGAGGAGCTGGATCATGAAAAGAACCGGAAGCTGGAGCAGGCTTATCTGGCAAGACATATGATTGCATTGATCCAAGGGAAGTTTGATGACCTGAATGTCAGATATATACATGAACACATGCGATGTGGAACCGGTGTGCGTTATGTGGAGATCCAGACGGAAGGATCCTATGATGATGAGGGAACGACAGATCGAGAAATGCGGACATTACAGAGGCGGCTGTATGAATACAGCAGGGAATATCTGAAAGAAGATGCAGATCTGAGTGTGTTTGATGTTTCTGTCAATGAAAAAATCTACGATATCGGACTGATTTTGTTTGATTATGTTCCGGAAAAAAGTGGGATGGATGTAAAACGGTATCTGGAACGATTCCGGGAATATCTTGCATCAAATTTACAGACAAATGTGGTGATGCTGGCAGGAAAAAAAGTGCAGGATATCAGCAGCATAGCAAAGTCTTACGGCAATACCTGTATGCTTCGTTCTTTTCAGGGGTTTCGGACAAAGAAGGATATCTATTTCTATGAGGAGGAGGTCCAGGTATCTCCGGAAGGACTGATCCTGTGTAAGCAGAGCCTGGATGGCCTGCTGAAGGCAATCGAACAGAACAATCATCTGGAAATCCGGGAGGCGGTGGCTTTCTTTTATGAAGAAATGTGTAAACGCGGTATTTGCGGGGAGACGATGACCCTGAATATTAATTATCTGTTGTTTCAGCTGATCCACTTAGCCTGTGAACAGGATGATGACGTGAACCAGGAGGAAATCTTAAGGGTCATCAGTGAGAGCAGCTTTGAGACCGGGGTAAAGCGCGGAAGTAAGGCACATCTGACCAGATTTGCCTGCGAATATGCGGATTATCTGTCACAGCTGCGGAAGAATGTATCCAGAGGAATTCTGGGTATGGTGGAAAAAGAGATCCGGGAAAATTACGCTTCAAATATTACACTGAAAAGCCTGAGTGAGAAATATTATGTCAACAGTGCTTATCTGGGTCAGCTTTTCCGGAAAAAGTACGGACAATCCTTTAAAGACTACCTGAACAATTACCGGATGGAGCAGGCTGCGGATGCCTTGTTGCGTACCGATAAAAAGATCGTTCAGATCGCAGAAGATGTGGGCTACCATGATCTGGATTATTTTACGAACCGTTTTATTCAGATCAAGGGCTGCACTCCCGCAAGATTCCGTAAAAAGATGCAACAGGGAGAGTAAGAGAATAAAAGACAGGGGAAATTACAGGACTACCTATAATTTCCCCTGTCTTTTGCTATAGTTCCTCTGATTGTTAGTTCCTCTCAAAAAGGTAAAATAGATTTATCGAAAGGGAGGTAGTTACAACATGAACAAAAAGAGACTTGTAAGCATGTTACTTGTGTCAGCAATGACAGCGGCACTGTTCACCGGATGTGGCAGTGACGGAAACCAGACATCCGGAGACAGTACAACGAGCGCAGGAACCAACAGTACCACAGAAGAAGCAGGCATCAAAGAATTCACCGCATTTTTTGCGGTAGCGGGATCTGAGATCAATGACGACAATGAAGTGCAGCAGCTGATCGCAGAGAAGGTAGGCGCCAAAGTAAAAGAGACTTGGCTGACCGGACAGACCGCAGATGAAGCTGTGGGTACCATGATCGCCGGTGGCGAGTATCCGGACTTCATTGAGGGACAGACTGGAACCAAACAACTGTATGAGGCAGGAGCATTGGTAGCACTGGATGATTATCTGGATGATTATCCTAATATCAAGAATCTGTTTACTGATCTGGAGTGGGAGAAGCTTCGTCAGGAAGACGGCCACATTTACTGGATCCCTCAGTTCAGCTGCATCAAGAACGAAGAGAAGGTATGTACACATAATGATGAAGCATTCTGGATTCAGGCAAGAGTTCTGAAATGGGCAGACTATCCCGAGATCCGGACCATGGATCAGTATTTTGATCTGATCGAAAAGTATAATGCAGCAAATCCTACTATGGAAGACGGAACAGCCAATATTCCTTATACCATTCTCTGTGATGACTGGAGATACTTCTGTCTGGAGAATGCACCTCAGTTCCTGGATGGTTATCCTAATGACGGAAGCTGTATGGTAGATCCTGAGACGCTGACGGTACTGGATTACAACACTTCCGATACCGCAGTAAAGTATTTCAAAAAATTAAATGAAGAATACCAGAAAGGCATTGTAGACCCCGAGTCCTTTACCCAGTCTTATGATGAGTATATTTCCAAACTTTCTACAGGACGTGTCCTGGGTATGATCGATCAATGGTGGGATTTCGCTTACACAGCAGGCGATGCCATCAAGCAGGCAGGACTGGATGCACAGGGATGCGATTACATTCCTCTGCCGATTACAATTGATGAAAGCGTAAAGAACCAGTGGCATAATGCCGGTGGCGCATTCAACTCAGGAAGCGGACTTGCAATTACTGTAAGCTGTAAGGATGTTCCCGGCGCACTGAAGCTGATCAATGATCTGCTGGATCAGGATATCCATAACCTTCGTTTCTGGGGTGTGGAAGGTGTTGACTATGAAGTAGATGAGAACGGTGAATTCTACAGAACACCGGAGCAGAGAACGCAGGCTTCCGATACAGAGTATAAGGCATCCCATATGTGCTCTTATTCTTATTTCCCTCAGTACAACGGAACCAGTGATGATGGTATCAATGCAAACAAGCCAGATGGCCAGGCGAGGGAATTCTTCGATGGATTAAACGATGATGTGAAGGAAGCATTCCAGGCATACGGTGCGGAGACTTACGTGGAAATGCTGGGCACCAACGAAGCACCCGGTGAATGGTATCCTATGTGGTCCTTCTCCAATAACTTCAATACCAGCACACCCGGTGGTATGGCATGGACCAAGATCGGTGAAGTAAAGCATGAGTATCTTCCTCAGGTAGTTATGGCAGCTGATTTCGACAAAGCATGGGCGGATTATATGGATGCATATAATGCCTGCAAGCCGGAAGATTTTATCAGTGAATTACAGGCAGAACTGGACAGCAGAATGGAACTGGCAGCAAAGTTCAAATAAAAACATATAAATGAAATTTGAGAATGGGCAGATGCAGGTAAAATTTCATCTGCCCGTTTTTTAAGGAGCGAGGATATGTCGTTAACGAGAACAAAATCGAAACAAAAAGTAAAACAAACCAGAACACCTATCACATGGAAAGAAATCAAAAGGCAAAAAGTTCTGCTTTTCTGGGCAGGAGTAATGATGATCTATGGAGTGATTTTTTACTATCTTCCCTTAGCCGGATGGACGATGGCATTCCAGAATTATAAGCCGCAGTTGGGAATCCTGCACTCCGAATTCGTGGGACTTCAGAAGTTTCAGATGTTATTCTCGGATGTGACATTCCTGCGGGTCATCAGGAACACACTGGCCATGGGCGTGATCAACCTTGTGGCAACTTTCGTTACCGCAATTGTATTTGCAATTCTATTGAATGAAATCAAGAGTAATGGTGGGAAAAAGACAGTACAGACGATCTCTTATCTGCCACATTTTCTTTCCTGGATCATCGTAACCGGTATCCTGCATGATATGTTGTCTGGTACCGGAATTGTAAATGAAGTATTGGTAAATCTGCATGTGCTCAGCCAGCCGATCAATTTCTTTGCCCATCCTGGGTACTTCTGGCCGATTGTAGCATTTGCAAATGTCTGGAAGGAGACAGGATGGAATGCCATTATTTATCTGGCGGCCATCACATCCATTGACCCTTCCCTGTATGAAGCTGCTGCCATTGATGGCGCAGGAAGATGGAATAAAATTAAATATGTTACTCTTCCGGGAATCAAACCGACCATCGTAATTTTATTGCTGATGAATGTGGGTAATGTATTAAATGCAGGATTTGAAATTCAGTATCTGTTAGGAAACGGATTGATACAGAAGTTCTCCCAGACGATTGATATTTATGTATTGAAATGGGGCATCAGCCAGGGAGATTATGCAATAGGTACAGCCGCAGGTATTTTCAAGAGCCTGGTAAGTATCATCCTGATCGTTCTGGCCAATCAGTTTGCAAAACATAACGGCGAAGAGCAGTTATTCTAAAACAGAAAGAGATGGTAATTACAATGATAGATACAAAGTATAAGATCAAATCCAAAAAAAATGACATTTTTCCGTTCATAAACGGCATCATCATGGTCCTGTTTGTGATCGTAACGTTATATCCGGTGCTGAATACTCTGGCAATCTCTTTGAATGATGGTACGGATGCCCTGCGGGGAGGAATCTACCTGTGGCCGAGAAAATTCACCTGGAAAAACTATACGACGGTTTTACATAAAGATAATCTGATCACAGGCGCTTATATCACAGTTGCCAGAACACTGATCGGAACCCTGTTGTCTCTGGCAGCCAATGCGATCCTTGCTTTTATTGTCAGCCGCAAAAGATTCCTGTTCCAGAGAGAGGTTTCCCTGTTCTGGGTCATCACCATGTATGTAAACGGTGGAATGATCCCGACATTCCTTTTATATAAGGGGCTGGGGCTTACCAACAACTTCTGGGTATATGTGATCCCTGGAATGGTAAGCGCATTTAACATGCTGGTAATCCGTACTTATATGAACGGAATCCCTGACAGCTTGGAAGAATCTGCACAGCTGGACGGTGCCGGTTACAGCACTATTTTTCTTAAGATCTATTCTCCGCTGTGTAAGCCGGTTTATGCCACAGTAGCCCTGTTTGTGGCGGTAGGACAGTGGAACTCCTGGTTTGATGCCATGCTTTACAATCGCATGAGCAGTAATCTGACCACATTGCAGTATGAATTGATGAAGCTGTTATCCTCCGTAACCAATCAGGGAACTTCAGCGGAGGCAATGAAGAATGCCGCAGGAACCGTAACACCGACTTCCGTGCGTGCAGCGGCAACGATCATTACCATGCTGCCCATTATCTGTATTTATCCTTTCTTACAGAAGTACTTTGTAGCCGGACTTACTTTGGGTGGCGTCAAAGAATAAAAATCGGAGAACGAGCAAATGGCAGGAGCATATCAGACTGGAATTTATCGAAATGTATTGAAAGAGTGCGGTTATGATGAGACCGCAATCGGGGAAAGACTGGAACAGACCTTTGAAACCATATTTTACGGAACGGAGGCACAACGTTTTTATCATGAGGCAGGCGGTGATATGGCGTATCTGGAGGATACCGGCAATCATGATGTACGCACAGAGGGAATGTCCTACGGCATGATGGTCTGTGTCCAGATGGATAAGAAGGCAGAATTCGACCGCCTTTGGAAGTGGGTGCGGACTTATATGTATATTCCGGCAGGACCCTGCCGCAACTATTTTGCCTGGTCCTGCAGCACGGATGGAACGCACAATGCAGAGGGACCGGCACCGGACGGAGAAGAGTATTTTGCCATGGCATTGTTTTTTGCATCTGCCCGCTGGGGGGACGGAGAAGGTATTTTTGCTTACAGCAAAGAGGCAAAAGCAATCCTGCGGGAATGTATCCACAAAGGGGAGCCTGGACATCCGGGAGAACCTATGTGGGAGCCTTCCAATCATCTGATCAAATTTGTCACAAACATGGATTTTTCTGATCCCTCGTATCATCTGCCACATTTTTATGAACTGTTCGCAGAAAATGCGGAGGAAGGAGACCGGGAATTCTGGAAACAGGCAGCGGCAGCCAGCAGAGAATATCTGCATAAGGCATGCCACAAGGAAACCGGGCTTTCTGCAGAATATGCAGACTATGATGGGACACCCCATGCAGGACATCAGGAAATCTTCGGAAGGCATGACTGGTACTACAGCGATGCATACCGCACCATAGCCAACATTGCTATGGATCATCTCTGGTATGACAAAGATCCGTGGCAGACGGAGATCGCAAACCGGCTGCAGAGATTTTACTGTGAAGAGCAGAGAGAACACTGGGACGGTGTGTTCCTGATTGATGGAACAAGACTGGAAGAGAAGGCACTGCATCCGGTTGCCATTGTAGCAGTCAATGCACAGGCATCACTGGCAGCAGACGGTCCTCATATAAAGGAATGCGTAGACCGCTTCTGGAATACTCCGCTCCGCACCGGGGACAGACGATATTATGATAATTTCCTGTACCTGTTTGCCATGCTGGCACTTTCGGGAAATTACAGAATTTACAAATAAAGAGAGTGGCACATGATTAGCACGGACCGCAGCGGAGCTGAGAAGTGGGAGTGCGTACCACGGAGCATGTAAAGCTGTCCGTGGAACATGCCGATGTGGCAGTAATGTGCCTTGGACTGGATGCAACCATAGAGGGAGAACAGGGCGATGCCGGGAATGAATATGCCAGGAAGCGCCATAGATCTGCCATGGGCGGAACACACCCCGAATGTGAAAGCCATCGTGGATTGTTGGTATCCGGGAGCCAGAGGTGGTAAGGTAATTGCCGAAATGCTGTTTGGAGAATTTTCCCCCTCCGGGAAACTACCGGTGAGATTTTATCATGGAACAGAAAATCTTCCGGTGTGGAATATTAGGGATGACTATGAAAGAAGAGAAGATATACCGGCACGAAGCAGTGGTGCCGGATCGGGGACTGCCCTTTAAGCTATTCCGTTTCGAAGGTGCAGACGGAAAATATATATGTGAGGCGCATCAACATAGCAGTGTTGAAATATTTGCCTTGCGGGAGGGAAAGGTAGATTTTTATCTCGGCGATAAAAAATATGTCCTTCCGGCAGGAAAGTTTATAATTGTGAACAGCAATGAAGTGCATTCCATTCATACATCGGGACGAAATGAGGCAATTGTTTTACAGATCCCAATGGAAAAACAGATAATGCGGTTTTCCGGTGAAAAAAAGGAAGAGGATGGAAAACTTTTTGCATTACTTGAGAAAATGTACAGACAGCAGATCAGAAAAGAGTACGGCTATGAACTGTTGATGCAGAGTATCTTTTATCAGCTGAAATATCTTCTGGTAACCGCTTATCGGATACCTGAGGAAAAGAAGGATTATTATTCGGGGAATACTCATTCAGGACATCTTGAAAGAATTACTGGATACCTTCGGGAACATTATGCAGAAGAAATTTCACTGGAAACCCTGGCAGCAACATTTGGATATTGCCCTACCTACTTGTCGAAAATGTTCCGTCAGTATGGCAGAATCAACTATAAAGATTATCTGCGGAGCATCCGGTTTGAACATGCATTGCGGGAACTGGAGGAAACGGATCTGACCATAGGCGAAATTGCATTAAAGAACGGTTTCCCCAACAGTCAGGCTTTTTCCAGACTGTTCCGGGAGAAATACGGTATTCTGCCAACAGAGTATCAGAGAAGACAAAAAGAAAATGACAGCACAGCTTTTCTAATGATTCAGATCCAAGCAGAAAGTTCCTTACTCGGCAGATTATGATACCTGTGTGGCAGAGGCAAGATTATTAAGCCTATATAGCTAATAATCAGAGAAAAAATTTTATGGAGGAATTTATGAACAGACAAGACGCAGTCAGACGAGCTACTGAATTGGTGGAGCAGATGAGCGTAGAGGAACTGGCTTCACAGCTGCGCTTTGACGCAGATGAAATTCCACATCTGGATATTCCGGAGTATAACTGGTGGAATGAAGGCCTGCATGGTGTTGCAAGAGCGGGTACAGCAACTGTTTTTCCACAGGCAATCGGGCTTGGAGCAACTTTTGATGAAGAACTGCTGGAGCGGGTAGGAGTTGCCGTTTCTACGGAGGCGAGAGCCAAATATAATGAAAATGAAAAACATGAAGACCGTGATATTTATAAAGGAATTACACTTTGGTCGCCCAATGTCAATCTCTTCCGGGATCCCCGCTGGGGGCGCGGACATGAGACTTATGGAGAAGACCCGACACTGATTGCAATACTGGGTGTTGCATTTATCAAAGGTCTGCAGGGAGAGGGAGAATACCTGCGCACGGCAGCGTGTGCCAAGCATTTTGCAGTACATTCCGGCCCTGAGGAAAAACGTCACTATTTTGATGCAAAGGTTAGCATGAAAGAACTTTGGGAAACGTATCTTCCGCAGTTTGAGGCCTGTGTCAGGGAAGGAAAAGTCGAAGCGGTTATGGGCGCATACAACAGAACCAATGGTGAACCATGCTGTGCTCATAGTTATCTGATGGTGGAGGTTTTGAGAAAACAGTGGGGATTTCAGGGACATTATGTTTCAGACTGCTGGGCTATCCGTGATTTTCATGAACACCATAAGGTGACAGACAGACCGGAGGAAAGCGTCAGACTGGCTCTGGAGATGGGCTGCGATGTTAATTGCGGATGTACTTATCAGAAAATCCTGAATGCCTATGAAGAGGGGCTTATTTCCAAAGAACTACTGCAGAAATCAGCCATTCGTTTATTTACGACCAGATTCTTGCTGGGAATGTTTGATGAGACAGAATATGATCATATTCCGTATGAAGTTGTTGAATGTAGGGAACATATTGAGCTTTCCATAGAGGCAGCATGCAAGAGCGTCGTATTGTTAAAAAATGATGGTATTTTACCCTTAAATAAAAAGAAACTTAAAACAATTGGAGTCATTGGTCCCAATGCCAATTCCAGAGAAGCCCTGATCGGCAATTATCATGGGACGGCTTCAAGGTATGTTACTGTACTGGAAGGTATTCAGGACTATGTAGGCGATGATGTCAGGGTACTTTATTCAGAAGGCTGCCATTTGTTTTTAGATCAGGTAGAAAAACTGGCAAGAGAGGATGACCGTATCTCTGAGGCAATGACAGTTGCAGAACATTCGGATCTTGTTATTCTGTGTCTGGGACTGGACGAAAGTCTTGAAGGAGAAGAGGGCGATACAGGAAATGCATATGCATCCGGAGACAAGCAGGGGATGATGCTTCCACCTTCACAGCAGAGGCTTTTGGAAACCGTGGCAGAAATGGGAGTTCCGTTTATTGTATGTATGATGGCTGGAAGTGCTATGGATTTGAACCTGGCAGATGACAGGGCGAATGCAGTTCTTCAGACATGGTATCCGGGAGCAAGAGGTGGAAAGGCAGTTGCAGATATACTCTTTGGAGAAATATCACCTTCGGGTAAATTGCCGGTTACCATTTACCGCAATTTACAGGGGATGCCGGATTTTGATGACTATTCCATGAAGAACAGGACATATCGCTTTGTGGAAAAAGCTCCACTTTATCCATTCGGTTATGGGCTGAATTATGCTGATACACTAGTTATGAGGGCGGAATTGACGGAAGATGTGGTATATGCACAAACGGAAGAACAGAGTGTAGGTGTTGAAGTAACCGTTGCAAATCACGGAGATGTTTTTACAGAGGATGTATTGCAGGTCTATGTACAGGTTGAGGATATCAACGAAGTGCCCAATCCTAAACTTGTCGTGTTTAAGCGCGTACAACTTGCACCGGGAGAAGAAAAGATGGTGACACTGGAAATTCCGAGGAGGGCATTTACCGTTGTAGATGAAGAAGGTAAATTTGTACATACCGGTAGGGGAGCAGATATTTATGTTGGCTTTGGACAGCCGGATGAACGGACGAAGGAACTGACCGGCAAGAAGTGTCTGAAGATTCATATATAATGATGCCAGGGTCAAAAGGTCTAAGCCCACATGAGCTTGCTCATAGGTGGGTGAAAGACCTTAGAACCCGCCCCGATATGAGCATAAAAGTGGGATGATAATCCCACGATATGCGAATATTGGGTAGGATTGCGGGAGTGCGAAGCACGGAACAATCCGTAGGCATCAAAGTCGGGGGCTTTTGACCCCGACATCATATAATGATTGTAATGATATGTAGCGTTCTCATTTCGGTCAACATTTGATTAGAGGTATGCATGAAAAAATGAGTCTGTGTGACGATTAAAAATGTCATCACAGACTCATTTTTGCGATTAAGGAATTTAATATTTCTTCCAGCAGGACGGCAGCATGATCACCAGCATGGGGAAGAGTTCCAGTCGTCCGGCCAGCATGTCGAACATCAGCACACATTTGGACAGAGGACTGAATAATGCAAAGTTCTGGGTGGGGCCGACCAGCTCCAGTCCGGGTCCGATATTGTTCAGGGTTGCCAGTACTGCAGTAAAGTTCGTGGTCAGATCGTATTCGTCCAGGCTGACGATCAGCAGAGAGACGAAGAGCACGATAAAATAAGCCGTCATATAGACATTGGTGGAGCGCAACGTCTCGTGAGAGAGGTTGTGCCCGTCCATCTTGATCTTCTTGACCATACGGGGATGTATCATCATGGACAGTTCCTTGCGGATCGCCTTAAAAAGGATCAGCACACGGGAGACCTTCATACCGCCGCCGGTACTGCCGGCGCAGGCACCGATCATCATAAGTAACAGCAGGATCGTCTTCGATAATTGCGGCCACATGTTAAAGTCAGTGGTGGCAAATCCGGTGGTGGTAATGATTGTTCCCACCTGGAAGAAGGAGTGCCGCAGGGTCTCTCCCAATGTTGCATAGAGAGGACGGACATTCCAGGCAATCGTCAGCGCACTGACCAGAATAATCACAAAATACCAGCGAACCTCTTCGATGGAAAAGGCTTCCTTAAACTGCTTACTGAGCAGGCAGAAATATATGGTGTAATTGACACCGCTTAAGATCATCAGTACCGTCACCGCATTCTGGATCAACGGGGAATAACCGCCGATACTGCTGTTCTTGATACCGAAGCCGCCGGTGCCGACGCTGCCGAAGGTGGTGCACAGGGAATCAAATAACGGCATGCCGCACAGACACAGGGCGATCACACCTAAGATAGTAATGGCAAGATAAATTCCATAGAGGATCTTCGCCGTATCCCGGACTCTCGGTACCAGCTTGCTGACGGAAGGCCCCGGGCTCTCCGCACGCATCAGGTTCATAGTGGAGCCACCCATCATCGGCAGGATCGCCATAATGAATACGAATACACCCATACCGCCGATCCAGTGGGTGAAGCTGCGCCAGAACAGGCTGGCATAGCTTAATGCCTCCACATCTGACAGAATACTGGAACCGGTAGTGGTGAAGCCGGAGATGGTCTCAAAGAGAGCGTCAATATAAAAAGGAATCTCACGGGTGAGAACGAAGGGAATGGCACCGAAAACAGACATGACAAACCAGCCCAGTGCAACGGCGGTGAAGCCTTCCCTGACATACAATTCCTTAAAACGTCCTGTGTGTTTGAAGCTTAACAATTTTCCTAAAATGAAACAAACAGCTGCGGTCACCAGATAGATCAGTGCCACATGATATTCTCCGTAGATCATACCAACGATCCAGGGAAGCAGTAAAAATAATGCTTCAAATTGTAAAATAAATCCGATAATAAAACTCAATATCGCAAAATTCATGATAATGTCCTTCTATAAAATTACCCTTCAATAATATCTTTAATATCATTCAGCCGTGCATGTGTCAGTACTACGACCACATAATCGCCTACATGAAGCTCGTCCTGACCACTGGGAATAATAGCCTGCCCTCCGCGGACGATGGAACAGACCAGGATATTTTTCCGGATGTGCAGACGGTTCAGAGGTATATTGGTAACGGCAGAATCCTCTTTGATGTAGAATTCCAGTGCCTCTGCATGACCGTCTTCCAGCTTATACAGATTCTCCACATTACTGTTGAGAGATTCATTCATGGATCGTGCATATTTAATGATCATATCTGCAGTTACCAGGCGCGGATAGGAGATCGTATCCAGCTTGATATCACTTAAGACACCACTGAAGTTGATACGGTTGATCTTGGTGACTACCTTTGCGCGGGAAGTCCGTTTCGCATACAGTGACAGGAGGATATTTTCCTCATCCAGTCCGGTCAGTGCAGCAAAAGCATCCACGTTCTCCAGCCCCTCCTGTATCAGAAGACGTTCATCCGTACCGTCACCGCAGATGATGGAAGCCTTGGGCAGCAGCTCGCTCAGATGCTCGCAGCGGGCGGGATCCTGATCAATGATCTTGGTATGGATGCCGACTTCTAAAAGTCTTCTTGCCAGATAATAAGCAATGGTTCCGCCACCGACGATCATGGCAGTACGCGCCCTGCCGGCGCCGATACCGATCTTTTTGAAGAAATCATTAGCCTTGGGAGGAGTGGACACAATAGCTACCACATCGCCTTCCCGGAAGACAAAATCACCCCGGGGGATCAGCACCTGATTATCTCTGGTGACCATACATACCAGTACATCGCATTTTAAGGTGGTACGGATGTGGATCAGTTCATAATTATTTAAGAGACAGTCATGGGTCACGCGGAAATGCAGAAGCTCGATCCTTCCCTTGGAAAAAGTATCGATCTTAACTGCAGAAGGAAACTGGAAGATCCGGGCAATCTCGGCGGCACTGGACAGCTCCGGGTTGATGATCATGGCAAGCCCCAGTTCTTCCCGCAGAAAAGCAATCTCATTATTGTAGATAGGATTGCGGACACGGGCGATGGTCTTACAATGTCCCGCCTTTTTCGCAATGACACAGCACAGAAGATTCTGCTCATCGGATCCGGTCACGGCGATCAGCAGATCCGCATGGTCAATGCCGGCCTCAGACAGTGTCTGGAAGCTGACACCATTGCCCACGATGCCCATGGCATCCAGATCATCCGTGATGGAATTCACCTTTTCCTCATTGGTATCGATCACGGTGATATTGTGATTCTCACCGCCTAATTGCTCTACCAGGGTGTAGCCAACCTTGCCGCAGCCCACAATGATTATGTTCATAAAAACCTCCAAAACAAAAGTCATAAAAACAGTTATCGCTTATTATACCACACTATAGAAAAAAAGAGAAGATTGGAAGGAATATCCTGTCCACGGAGACATATATTGTAACTATTCAGAGCATTAAATATCAGCTAAGTCTTGATGAATGCCTGCATTCGCAAAGGAGAAGTTCCGAAGGAACGATTTTGCGCATGAGGTTCTGAATAGTTACGGGAGGAGAAACATGGACAGCCTGCTTCGTATTTTTCCGCAAAAGAGAAGAGCATTCTGGCAGAAGACAGCGGATAATGGGGAAAAAATCTGCGAGATCCGCCTACGTGTGGACAGGCCGGTGATCGTGGAAACATCGAGAGGAGATTATTTCTTAAATAACGGCGGGGAATGGCAGGAGCATCCTTACGGAGCGCATCTGGTGACGGAAGCGGAGATACGGGAGTTGATCGCCTGGCTGTGTCAGGATTCGGTGTATGCTTATGCCGATGAGATCAGACAGGGCTTTTTGACTGTGGAAGGCGGACACCGGATCGGATTGTGCGGACAGGCTGTGTTGGAAAATGAAACAGTGATCCGCACTCTGAAAAATATTGCGTTTATCAATATCCGGGTCGCCCATGAGATCCGGGGAGCAGCTGACGGTATCCTGCCAAAATTATATAAGAAAGGAAAATTTCAGAATACCCTGATTGTATCGCCTCCGGGATTCGGCAAAACCACTCTGCTCAGGGATCTGATCCGTCAGATTTCCGATGGTAATACGTATGGTGCGGGACTTCGGGTGGGAGTGGTGGACGAGCGCTCGGAGCTGGCGGGAAGCTATCTGGGAAGACCTCAGAATGATCTGGGGATGCGGACGGATGTGCTTGATGGCTGTCCCAAGGCTCAGGGGATGTTATTACTTTTGCGTTCCATGTCACCTCAAGTCATTGCAGTGGATGAACTGGGGGAGGAAACGGACAGGCTGGCCTTACAAAAAGCAGCGGCCTGCGGCTGCGGTCTGCTGGCCACTCTGCATGGAACGGATGAGACGGACGCAGCAAAGCGCCTGGGTGAATCCTGCCTGCGACAGATATTTGACCGCATAGTGATCTTAAAAGGAAGGGGACGGATGGAATGCAGATGCTCGGAGGATTTCTGATTCTGTTGGGATGCTTTGGAATGGGACTGTGGTATCGGCAGCAATTCTTAGGAAGATTATATACGATCCGGGAACTCATCCGCATTCTGGAACAGTGGATCAGTGAGATCCGGTACAACGGGTCAACACTTCCGGAATGCTGCCGACAGACCGGCAGACAACGGAAAGACAGGCTGGGAGAGATCTGCACCGAAGTATACCGTGAATATGCGGAGACGGAGGATGCTGGTTTTCTGGAACTGGCGGAGAAAAGCTTTCGCAGACAGCTGCGGATGCTTCCTCTGAAAAAAGAAGACATTGAAGAGTTTTTGCGTTTTGCGGAAAAAGAGGGCTATGCGGATGAAACGATGCAGATAAAAAGTATCGAATTGTCCAGACAGGGACTGGAACATACGGCGGATATGCAGCAGCGGGAAATTACACAGAAATGCAGGCTCTCCGTAGGACTGGGAGCCATGAGCGGTCTGCTGATACTGTTATTGTTAGTCTGATGCCGGTTCCGGAGACCACAGAGAGAAGAGAAAAGGACGGGGAAAGATGGGAATAGGACTGATCTTTAAAATAGCTGCGGTAGGAATCCTTGTAACGATACTCAGCCAGGTCTTAAAACACAGCGGCAGGGAGGAACATGCTTTTCTCGTCAGCCTTGCGGGACTGATCCTGGTTCTTAGCTGGATCGTTCCGTATATCTATGATCTGTTTGATACCGTACAGACTCTGTTTTCGTTTTAATAGGAGGAAATATGTCCGAGATCATTAAGATTGCATTGCTTGGAATCGCCGGAGTTCTTTTTGCCATACAATTTAGGCAACAGCGGCCGGAATATACGCTGCTGATCGGATTTGCCCTGAGTGTGCTGGTATTTTCCTATGTGCTGGGGCTGACGGGACAGTTGCTGGAGGAGTTTGCGGGATTACAGCAGTACCTCGGGGATGCAAAAGGGTATCTCGGTATTTTGATGAAAGTGGTGGGGATCACCTACCTGTGTGAATTCAGCGCCGGAATCTGCAAGGATGCCGGATTCGCAGCGGTATCGGATCAGATCGAGATTCTGGGAAAACTTTCGGTACTGTTTGCGGGACTGCCGATTCTGCTTACGGTGATCCGACAGATCTATGGTATTTTATAAGAGTGAGGGAGCAATGGATGCAATGTGGCAGGAATATGGCATGGAAGAACTGGAAAAAGGGATGCAGAAGCTGTTTCCGGCCTCCCGGATCTCCGTGGCGGAATTGATGGGACAGCTGCTGCAGGGAGATGTGCTGGGGGCAGCGGGAACCCTGTTGCAGGAAGTGATACAGGGAATGGGAGCATCTGCTGCTGGCAGGAAAAATATTCTGATCTGGCTGATCGTACTGGGAATCCTTTCTGCACTGCTGATTCATTTCGTGGAGGTTTTCGACAAACATCAGATTGCGGATTTAAGCTTTTACTTTATCTATCTGCTCATGGGAGTGATCCTGCTGCAATGTTTTTCCGGGATTCTGGGAACCGCAAGAGAGACGGTGGAAAATATCGTGTTGTTTGTAAGGCTGATGGTACCTACGTATCTTCTTGCGGTGGGAGTGGCCTCGGGGCCGGCTACAGTGGGAGCCGGGTATCAGCTGATGCTGCTTCTGATCTATGGTACGGAAAAAATACTGTTGGGTGTGGTACTACCACTGATTTACTGCTATGGCCTGTTGACCATGATCAACGGGATCTGGGTGGAGGAAAAGCTGACACTTTTGACGGAACTTCTGGAAAAGGCGGTGGGCTGGATTCTCAAGGCTTCTCTGGGAGTGGTCACGGGGATCAGCGTGTTCCAGTCATTGATCACACCGGTATTGGATTCCGTGAAGACCTCCGCCGTGGAAAAGGCACTTTCGGCACTGCCGGGGATCGGAAATGCGGCAGACGGGCTTCTGGAGCTGGCGGTGGGTTCAGCCGTTGTCATCCGCAACAGCATCGGCGTACTTTTGCTGTTACTGCTTCTGGCGGCGTGTGCGGCTCCGCTTCTGGAGATTTTGTTTACTGCGTTTTTGATCAAGTGTGCGGCAGCTTTTATGGGGATCGTCAGCGATAAAAGAGTGACCAACTGTACGGATCATATGGGAAATGCAGGGATGCTTCTGTTTCGTACT
This sequence comes from Clostridium sp. AM34-9AC, assembly GCF_003480225.1. Classification (NCBI taxonomy): domain Bacteria; kingdom Bacillati; phylum Bacillota; class Clostridia; order Eubacteriales; family Clostridiaceae; genus Clostridium; species Clostridium sp. AM34-9AC. The sequence continues at coordinate 238,900 of NZ_QUIU01000001.1, read as the reverse complement.
GCGGGCACAGCCATGCTGTTGTTTCTGATCACATTGGCACTATTAGCTATCGGAAGCAGGGGGAGGTAAGAGGATGCAATGGTTATACCGGGTGATCGGACAGGCCGGGATCTTCCTGATCTGTGCACAGACCGTAGTGCATTTCAGACCGAAGGAGTCCTACGATAAATATTTGAAACTGTTATTATCCGTTATGCTGTTGCTGCAGTTGTTACAGCCTGTTCTGGCCATGTTCGGCGGCGGAGACGGCTGGAATGCAGAAGAACAGGTGACAGGATTTATGCAAGAATTGCAGACCGTGCTGACCCGGGCCTCCGAACAGGCAGAACAGTCGCAGGAAGAGATCGGGAATACGGCAGCTGCTGTGGCGCAGGAAGCCGGGGAAGGATATGACCCGGCAAATGTGTGGGAGCAAGATTCTGCACAGGGAGCTGTTACAGGAGAAAATAGTGGGGAAGTATCGGATCAGAAGGAAACAGATAGGGAGAATGCAGAAACGGAGGGGATCCATGTGGACATTGCACCAATCCGGCTGGAATGATGGAGAAGTCTGCCGGAGAGTTAAGGAAAATGACGGTAGAAAAACCGGAGCCAGGGAAGAAAAAGAGGTGAGAAGCAATGGGTGAATTCTGGGAAAAGATCACAGGCAGCATTGGTACAGGTAACGGTGCAGGCGGTTCCGGCCCTCCGAAATGGTTCCGTCGGGACAACCTGTTGATTCTGGTATTGTTGGGTGTCCTATTGTTTATCATCGCCCTGCCGGTGAAAAAGGAGGAGCCACAGGCAGCTTCCGTCGGCACAGAGACTGCAGAACAGTACAATGCCGGAATTTTCACTTCTCCTTCGCAGACAACCGGGGAACAGGAGACGGCGGTAGATACCGAAACCCGGGCGGTGGCAGCGGGAAGCGCGGAGGAATATACCGCCTATCTGGAGGGAAAACTGAAGAAAATGCTGGAATCCGTCCGGGGACTGGGAGAGGTGGAAGTCATGATCACATTGGAATCCTCGGAGGAAAGAATTGTGGAAAAAGACATGACTGCGGATCGTTCCCAGACAGAAGAACAGGACTCCGCCGGAGGAACCCGCACCGTGAGTTCTTCCAATACCGGATACCAGACCGTCTATCAGGACGGCAGTCAGGGCACACCGTTTGTAGCGAAGACGATCACACCCAAAGTGGAGGGGGTGCTGGTGGTGGCGGAAGGAGCCGGAAAAGGCAATATGACCAGTGAAATCACGCAGATCGCACAGGCACTTTTCGGTGTGGAAGCCCACAAAGTCAAGGTGTTGGAAAAATGAGTCACAGGAAACATATCCGCACAGACGGGTACATACAATAGAGTATAAAATCAAGAAGGCAGATACAGGCCTTTGGAAAAGGGGAACGCAGTGAAAAACTTAATTAAGAAGAATCAGCTTATGATTACCGCACTTGCCATCATGATAGCCATTGCAGGTTATCTGCAGTTTGCGGGGACCAACCTGGAAAAGGAGTATCTGGCGTCGGATAATACAGAAGATCTCAGTGCAGTGGATTCCACAGACATTGTCACAGATATGGAAAGCCTGGATTCGGATGTGGAGATCGTCATGGAAGATTATCTGGATGAAGATATGCAGGTGGCAGAGGCTACGCCGGACGAAGGGGAGATTCCCGGGGAAGCAGTGTTGACCGGAACGAACGGTGTGGAGGTACTGTCTGCTGCAAGACTTTCCAAGGAGCAGACCAGAGCCCGGAATAAAGAGACCTTATTGGAGATTATCAACAGTACTGAGCTCAGCGATGCCCAGAAACAGGAAGCGGTGGACAGTATGGTGCGCATGACTGATATCGCGGAAAAGGAAGCGGCGGCCGAGGTGCTTTTGCAGGCGAAAGGTTTCAGTGAAGCTGTGGTCAGCATCAACGGGGATGCCGTGGATGTGGTGGTCAATGCCGCAGAACTGACGGATGTGCAGCGGGCACAGATTGAAGATATCGTAAAAAGAAAGACGGATATTGCGGCGGAAAATATCGTCATCAGCACCATTGCACAGTGATATTTTTGTGTACATAGGGGAAAAATTATGTTATGATACCAAGGGTCGAGAGACGACGGTGCGATGCAAGCTCGCTTGCGGGAGCATCCGGAGATTCGAGAGCCGTACCACATGAGTAAGGAGCCATTTTTCGCGGAAAAATGAGCGGATTACGAATGCGGTCCAGATTGTGAGAGTGCGAAGCACGGAACAATCTGGATGGTATCATAACTTAACCTGGAAAACTTGACAAAAGGAAGAAACAATGAAGAGAGTCTTTTTAATTGTATTGGACAGCTTCGGTATTGGCGAAATGCCGGATGCCGCAGCTTACGGTGACATCAATGTAAATACACTGGGGAGCGTGTCAAAGAGCCCTTTTTTTCATATGGAAAATATGAAAAACATGGGTTTGTTTAATATTGACGGCGTGGAAGTGGGAGAGAAAACAGACCATCCCACGGCAGCTTATACCCGCATGACGGAGCGTTCCCGTGGAAAGGACACGACCATCGGACACTGGGAGATCGCAGGTATCTATTCTCCCAAGCCGCTGCCTACCTATCCGGACGGCTTCCCCGAGGATGTGCTGGAAGAGTTCCGGATCCGCACCGGCAGAGATGTGCTGTGCAATAAGCCGTACTCCGGCACACAGGTCATTGCGGATTACGGGGACGAGCATGTGCGCACCGGCAAACTGATCGTATATACTTCCGCAGATAGTGTGTTTCAGATCGCTGCCCATGAGGATGTGGTTCCTGTGGAGCAGTTATATGATTATTGCCGTATCGCCAGACAGATCTTACAGGGAGAGCACGGCGTGGGCCGTGTCATTGCCAGACCTTTTATCGGTGAGAGCGGACATTATACCCGTACTCCCAGAAGACACGATTTTTCCCTGCTGCCTCCCGCAGTGACAATGCTGGATCAGCTGAAGGCCGCCGGTAAGGATGTCATTGCTGTGGGTAAGATCCAGGATATTTTCGTAGGCAGGGGCATTACCGAGCATGTATACACTTCCGGCAATGCGGAAGGCATTGAGCGGACACTGGAATATCTGGACAAGGATTTCGAAGGACTCTGCTTTATCAATCTGGTGGATTACGACATGCTCTACGGCCATAGAAGAGATGTGGACGGCTATGCGAAGGCACTGGCTTATTTTGATGAAAAGCTGCCGGAAATCCAGGCACACATGAAGCCGGAAGATATTCTGATGATCACGGCAGATCATGGCTGTGATCCCGCATATACGGCTACCACGGATCACACCAGAGAATATACTCCGTTTCTTATGTACGGTGCGCCTGTGACGCCGGGGAATCGCGGAACCAGACCGACTTTTTCCGATATCGGAGCTACGGTATTGGATTATTTCGGAATCCAACCGGAGTTTGAAGGAAGCTCTGTTTTAAAGGCAGATCCATCATAGATAGCAGATCCCGAAGAACTGCGAAAATAGATTTTTAGAGATATAAGAGATATATTTGGAGGACTATAGTAGTGAGTAATAATTATACAGAAGAGATCAACCGCCGCCGGACGTTTGCCATTATTTCCCACCCGGATGCCGGCAAGACGACCCTGACCGAGAAGTTCCTGCTCTACGGAGGAGCCATCAACCTGGCAGGAAGCGTAAAGGGTAAGGCAACGGCCAGACATGCGGTATCCGACTGGATGCAGATTGAGAAAGACAGAGGTATTTCCGTTACCTCTTCCGTATTGCAGTTTGAATATGACGGTTACTGCATCAATATTCTGGATACCCCGGGACATCAGGATTTCTCTGAGGATACCTACCGTACCCTGATGGCAGCGGACTCCGCAGTTATGGTCATCGATGCTTCCAAGGGTGTCGAGGCCCAGACGAGAAAGCTGTTCAAGGTCTGCGTGATGCGCAAGATCCCTATTTTCACCTTCATCAACAAGATGGACCGTGAGGCAAGAGATACCTTTGAACTGTTGGATGATATCGAGAAGGAGCTTGGCATTGCCACCTGCCCCATCAACTGGCCCATCGGTTCCGGTAAGGAATTCCAGGGTGTCTACGACCGTGAGAAAAAGTGTGTGATCGCATATTCCGATACGGAGAAGGGAACGAAGGAAGGAACTTCCACCGAGATCCCCATTCAGGACGAAGAACATCTGAAGGAACTGATCGGAGAGGATGCAGCGGACAAGCTGCTTGGCGAGGTGGAACTGTTGGACGGTGCCAGCGCAGAGTTTGATCTGGAGGAAGTGCAGAAGGGTAACCTGACCCCGGTATGCTTCGGATCTGCTTTGACCAACTTCGGTGTGGAGATCTTCTTAAAGCATTTCCTGAATATGACTACCACGCCGCTGCCAAGAAAAGCAGACATCGGCATGATCAACCCGACGGAGCATGAGTTCAGTGCCTTTGTTTTCAAAATCCAGGCTAACATGAACAAGGCTCACAGAGACCGTATCGCATTCATGCGTATCTGCTCCGGTAAATTCGATGCCAACATGGAAGTGCGTCATGTGCAGGGCAATAAGGTTATGAGATTATCCCAGCCCCAGCAGATCATGGCGGATGAACGTAAGATCTTAAACGAGGCTTATGCGGGTGATATTATCGGTGTCTTCGATCCCGGCATTTTCTCCATCGGAGATACACTGTGCATGCCCAGGGAGAAGTTCCAGTATGAAGGTATTCCGACCTTCGCACCGGAGCATTTTGCCAGAGTGCGCCAGGTGGATACCATGAAGAGAAAACAGTTCGTCAAGGGCGTAGAGCAGATCGCTCAGGAAGGTGCCATCCAGATCTTTCAGGAGTTCAATACCGGTCTGGAAGAGATCATCGTCGGTGTGGTAGGTGTGCTGCAGTTCGATGTACTGAAATACCGTCTGGAGAACGAATATAACGTGGAGATCCGTCTGGAGAACCTGCCTTATGAGCATATCCGCTGGATCGAGAATAAGGATGAGATCGACCTGGCCAAGCTGTCCGGTACTTCCGATATGAAGAAGGTCAAGGACATGAAGGGTAATCCTTTATTGCTGTTTGTGAATTCCTGGAGCATCGGCATGACTCTGGACCGTAATAAGGGACTGGTGCTGACGGAGTTCGGACGCAATTAGTAATTATATGGAAACAAAAAGTGTGTAGGGGGATAGAATGCGGAATAAGAAAAAGTTATGTGCCGGAATTCTGATGTTACTGCTTTTGACAGGATGCTCCTCACAGGAGGTTCTGCAGGAAGTACCCCAGACCATCGTGCTGCCCGAGTCACAGATAGATACTATGCCTGTGCAGGAGACGGCGGCTGCGGAAAATGACAATACAGAGAGCTTTTCCCTTTTAGAGGAGGGAGGCTCTCGTTTTGCATATGAGAGTCTGGATGCGCAGGAACAGATCTGGTATCAGGAGATCGAGCAGGCGATTGGGTCTATGGATGACACGATCAAACTGTCCACGGAACCGTTGGAACAGGGAATGGATGAACAGGACATTGACAAAGTATTTCAGTGCGTGCTGATAGATCATCCGGAGATTTTTTACACCACAGGATATACTTATACCAAATATTCCAGAGGGGAGAAAACCGTAGGAATCGACTTCGCAGGCACTTACGATCAGACGAAGGAAGAGGCCGTAGCGCGGGCGGAGGCCATTCGCAGTGTGACGGCGGAATGGCTGTCCGGTATGGAAGAGGCGGCTTCTGAGTACGATAAGGTAAAAGCGGTGTATGAGGCGGTCATCTTTTCCACAAATTATGATCTGAGTGCGGCGGATAATCAGAACATTGCCTCGGTATTCTTAGGAGGAGCCTCTGTCTGCCAGGGATATGCCAAAGCCACCCAGTATCTGTTGAATCATCTGGGGGTGATGTGCACCCTGGTGCAGGGAACGGTGGATACCGGAGAAGCTCATGCCTGGAATCTGGTACAGGTGGACGGGGACTATTATTATGTAGATACCACCTGGGGAGATGCCTCTTACCGCATGGAGAATGGCAGCGAGCAGAGGAGCCTGCCGGAGATCAATTATGATTATCTGTGCGTGACTACAGAGGATCTGCTACGGACGCATCGTATCGAAGCGGTGATCCCCATGCCGGAATGTACGGCGACGGAAGCAAATTATTATGTGCGGGAAGGTTCCTACTTTACTTCCTATGACCATGAACAGATGCAGGCGGTCTTCGACAGAGCCATAGAGGGCGGCAGAACGGAAGTGACGATAAAATGTGCAGATGAACTCTGTTATCAGGAAATCTGTCATGCATTGATCGATGAGCAGGAGATTTTTTCCTATATGCAGATACAGGGGAACAGCAATACCGTCACTTATGCCCAGAACGGGAAACAATTATCCTTGACTTTTTGGGTGACAAATGAATAAGGATTTGGTATACTGTAACTAATTAGTTATTATTAGGAGGATCAGCTATCATGGAAAAAGAAATAGATAAGAAGAACCTGGTATTAAGGGAAGACGAGAGCATCGGTACCGTACAGATCGCCGATGATGTAGTGGCTATGATCGCATCTTTAGCAGCTACCGAGGTAGACGGTGTCAGCGCCATGGCTGGTAATGTTACCAACGAACTCATGAGCAAGGTAGGCGTTAAGAGCCTGACCAAGGGTGTCAAAGTAGAGGTGCTGGACAAGAATGTGACCGTGGATCTGACTGTGACCATGGAGTACGGTTACAATATTCCCGCTACCTGTCAGGCAGTACAGCAGAAGGTGAAAAATGCCATTGAGAATATGACAGGACTGACCTGCTCTGATGTGAACATCCGTATTGCCGGTGTGAACATGAAGAAGGATAAATAAGAGGAATTACAGGAAGATATTATGGGAAGACACGAGCAGAGAGAACAGGTTTTCAAACTTTTATACCGCGTGGAGTTTCATGCACCGGAGGATATGCCGGAACAGATCGCATTGTTCCGCGAGAATAATGAGGAAGTTCCTTCCTGGCAGGATGCAGATGCCATTGCGGCCCGCTTTGAGAAGATCAGGGAGAAAATCCCCGAGCTTGACAGGCTGTTGAATGAGAATACCGAAGGCTGGGATACCACCCGTATGGGAAAGGTGGAGCTTGCAGTACTGCGCCTTGGTGCATATGAGCTGCGCTATGATGACGATATCCCGAATGGCGTTGCTATTAACGAGGCAATCGAGATTGCCAAAAAGTACGGACAGGAAAGCTCTGGCGGATTCGTCAATGCGATCCTTGCCAAGATCATGAAATCCGGTGAGTAGGATACAGAACGTAATCAGCGTACGACAACTGAATACTTATATCAAAAATATGTTCACGCAGGATTACTTTTTACAGATGGTATCTGTAAAGGGTGAGGTAAGCAACTGTAAATACCATCCCTCTGGACATATTTATTTTACGTTAAAGGATTCTGCCAGTGCCCTGAACTGCATTATGTTCGCCGGAGACCGGAGAGGTCTGGGATTCCGGCTGACGGAAGGGCAGCAGGTAATTGCGAAGGGCAGTGTGAGTGTATTTGAGCGTGACGGCAGATATCAGCTGTATGTGAAGGAAGTGACGCAGGACGGCACCGGAGCCCTCTATGAAAAATACGAACAGCTAAAACGGGAACTGGCGGAAGAGGGTATGTTTGCTCCGGAGTATAAGCAGCAGATTCCGAAGTATATCCATACCCTTGGGGTAGTCACGGCAGATACCGGCGCTGCTGTCCGGGATATCATACAGATCGCCTCCAGACGGAATCCTTATGTGCAGATTATTTTGTATCCGGCGCTGGTACAGGGGGCTTCGGCGGCTCCTTCCATTGTGAACGGAATCCATGCACTGGAGAGACAGGGCGTGGATGTCATGATCGTGGGACGCGGCGGCGGCTCCATTGAGGATCTGTGGGCGTTCAACGAGAGAATGGTGGCACAGGCAGTATTCGACTGCTCTGTTCCCATTATTTCGGCGGTTGGACACGAGACGGATACCACGATCATTGATTATGTGGCGGATCTGCGGGCACCGACCCCGTCGGCAGCGGCAGAACTGGCAGTGACACAGGTCAGTGATATTGAGAATGAGATTCTGGACAGACAGGACAGGCTGTATCAGCGGATGGGACGAGTGCTTCAGCATAAGAGGCAGCAGGCGGATCAGATGGAAATGCGCCTGAAATATTTAAGCCCCGCCAGCCGGATACGGGAGAAGAGGACTTACAGCATACAGCTGGAAGACCGGCTGCAGAACCGGCTGCAGGCGATCCTGCGGGAACGCAGACATAATCTGGCATTGTATATTGAGAGAATGAAAGCGGTCTCTCCTTTGGAAAAGTTAAACAGTGGTTTTTCCTATGTGGAGGATACCGATGGGAAAAATATCCGTTCCGTGACCCAGGTGGAAGCAGGGGAGCGCCTGCGGATCCGGGTGAGTGACGGCGTGATCGATACCCGGGTGGAACAGATACAGAAGGAAGAAAGACTTCCCGGATAGCATTTACCGGTATCCGGGGGGATGCAGATAGATGCGGGCAGCAGACGGAGGTGCTATTTTGGCAGGAAAAAAGAAAACGGAAGCACAGGAACCACAGAGCCTTGAAGAGAATTTTTCCGCAGTGGAAGAACTGATCGGACAGCTGGAAGCAGAGGATATTTCTCTGGAGGAAGCTTTTACGGCGTACAGCAAGGGCATGAAGCTGCTGAAACAGTGCAGCGAACAGATCGACCGGGTGGAAAAACAGGTCATGAAGCTGAACGAAGAGGGCGGACTGGAACCGCTGGATCCCCAGTAAGCATACAAGTATACCGGCAGGTAGAGGAAGGTTGGCATCAGACATGGAAGAAACATTATTCAGACAGGAATTGCAGAAGAGAACGGCAGCAATCGAAGAATTGCTTAAGGAATATCTTCCGGCGGAGGAAGGATACCAGAAGACCGTTATTGAAGCTATGAATTACAGCCTTATGGCAGGCGGAAAGCGTCTGCGTCCCATGCTGATGCAGGAGACCTATAAGATGTTCGGCGGCGACGGTGATATTATAGAGCCTTTTATGGCGGCGATCGAGATGATCCATACATATTCTCTGGTACACGATGATCTGCCGGCCATGGATAATGACGAGTATCGCAGAGGCCGCAAGACCACCTGGTCTGTGTACGGAGACGGAATGGGAGTTCTGGCAGGAGACGGACTGCTCAATTATGCCTTTGAGACTGCATTTCGTGCTTTTCCGGCATGCACATCGGGAGAACCGGTAGATCCGAATTACCCGAGAGTGGCGGCGGCACTGAATATTTTAGCCCGCAAGGCAGGAATCTATGGGATGATCGGCGGCCAGAACGCAGACATTGAAGCGGAGAAACAGGCAGAACCTCTGACCACAGAACAGATCCTGTTCATCCATGCCAACAAGACGGCAGCCCTGATCCAGTCGGCCATGACTATCGGAGCTACGCTGGCAGGGGCAACCGATGAAGAGATTGCGGCATTGGAACTGTGTGCCTACAATGTCGGCATTGCATTCCAGATCCAGGATGACATTCTGGATGTGATAGGGGACAGCAAGGAGCTGGGAAAAGCTACCGGAAGTGATGCACAGAATCATAAGCAGACCTATGTGACTTTACACGGACTGGAAGAATCCGGCAGAGAAGTGGAACGGCTGACCGGGGAAGCGGTAGCGATTCTGGACAGCTTTTCGGGAGAACATGAATTCCTGAAGGAGCTGTTGCTGCACCTGGTCCATAGAACGAAATAGCAGAGGAAAAGCCAATGTTACTGGATAAGATCGAGAAAGCAAACGATATCAAAAAAATAGATAAATCAGACTATGGGGAACTGGCGGAGGAGATTCGGCAGTTCCTGATCGAAAAGATCAGTGTGACCGGGGGACATCTGGGTTCGAACCTGGGAGCGGTGGAACTGACCATGGCACTTCATCTTGCTCTGAATCTCCCGGAGGACAAGATCATCTGGGATGTAGGTCATCAGTCTTATACCCACAAAATATTAACGGGCCGCAAGGACGGTTTCGATGTCTTACGCCAGTTCCATGGCATGAGTGGGTTCCCCAAGAGAAAAGAAAGTGATTATGACGCATTTGATACCGGACACAGTTCTACCTCCATATCCGCAGGACTGGGACTGGTGAAGGCAAGAGATCTCAAAGGGGAGAAGACCACCATTGTATCCGTGATCGGAGACGGCTCTCTGACAGGAGGCATGGCTTACGAGGCCTTGAACAATGCAGCCAAACTGGAGACGAACTTTATTGTGGTATTAAACGACAACAATATGTCCATCTCCGAAAATGTGGGCGGTGTTTCCAAATATCTGAACAATATCCGTACGGCGACCGGCTATCTGGATCTGAAAGAGGGCATATACAACGCTCTCAAGAGAAAACCCGGTGGCGACGGTATTGTCAACAGTATCCGCCGGGCCAAGAGCAGCTTCAAACAGCTGGTGATCCCCGGGATGTTTTTTGAGGATATGGGAGTGACTTACTTAGGCCCGGTAGACGGACATGATATCGAAGGCCTGATCAAGGTCATTGAGGAAGCCAAGAGAGTCAAGGGAGCTGTGCTGGTGCATGTGATTACCCAGAAGGGCAAGGGCTATGGACCGGCGGAGAAACATCCCGCCAGATTCCACGGGGCAGAGCCTTTTGACATCGAGACGGGAATTCCTTCCCATCCCCGCACCGTGGCCAATTATACGGATGTGTTTTCCACTGTTATGTGCAAGCTGGGCCAGCGGGACGAACGGGTAGTGGCAATTACGGCAGCCATGCCGGACGGCACCGGCTTAAAGCGCTTCCGGAATATGTACCCGGACCGGTTCTTTGATGTGGGAATTGCGGAGGAACATGCGGTGACCTTCGCAGCAGGACTGGCAGCAGGAGGCATGAAGCCTATTGTTGCGGTGTATTCTTCATTTTTACAGAGAGCCTACGATCAGATCCTGCATGATGTGTGTATTCAGAATCTGCCGGTAGTGTTTGCTATAGATCGTGCAGGGCTGGTGGGGAGTGACGGTGAGACCCATCAGGGTATTTTTGATTATACCTATCTGTCGGGAATTCCCAATATGCATATCTGTGCGCCGAAGAACAAATGGGAATTATCGGATATGATGAAGTTTGCCGTGGCACTGGATGCGCCCATTGCGGTGCGATATCCCAGAGGAACGGCTTATGCCGGACTTGCCGAACACCGTGCCCCCATTGAACTGGGCAAGGCGGAGTGGATCGCAAGAGAGGGCGGTATCGCATTGTTTGCCGTAGGCAGTATGGTAAAGACAGCGGAGGAAGTCCAGAAGCTTCTGCATGAAAAGGGTTACAAGGCAAGTATCGTCAATGCCAGATTTATCAAGCCCATTGACGAAGAGGCAGTACTTTCGGCCTGTGAAGATCATGAGATGATCGTGACCATGGAAGAAAATGTTCAAAGCGGAGGATTCGGAGAAAAGGTGTTGGATTGTCTGAATGACCACGAGAAACGGATCAAATGTGTCATGGCAGCTATTCCCGATGCTTATGTGGAACATGGAAATGTAGAGCTTTTGAAAAAGGAGATCGGATTGGATGCGGAAAGCATCACGGAGAAAATTCTGGAAAGATTATAAATAATTAGGAGACGAAGATGAAAGAACGACTGGATGTGATTCTGGTAGAGCAGGGGTATGCTCCTTCCAGAGAAAAGGCAAAAGCCATCATAATGTCCGGCAATGTCTATGTCAACGGACAGAAGGAAGACAAGGCCGGCACCGGATTTGATGTCAGCAAGATCAAGCTGGAAGTCAGAAATCATACCATGAAATATGTCAGCCGCGGAGGCCTGAAGCTGGAAAAGGCAATGGAACAGTGGGGATTTCTGCTGGACGGCATGATCTGCATGGATATTGGTGCATCTACCGGAGGCTTCACGGACTGCATGCTCCAGAACGGAGCCACGAAGGTGTATTCCGTGGACGTGGGACAGGGGCAGTTAGCCTGGAAACTGCGGAATGATGAGCGGGTGGTATGCATGGAACAGACCAATTTCCGTTATGTGACCCCGGAGGATATCCCGGATGCACTGGATTTCGCCAGCGTGGATGTGTCCTTTATTTCCCTGACCAAGATTTTGATCCCGGCGAGAAATCTGCTAAAGACCGGCGGACAGATGGTGTGTCTGATCAAGCCCCAGTTCGAGGCCGGCAGAGGCAAGGTGGGCAAGAACGGTGTGGTGAGAGAGCCTCAGATCCACGAGGAAGTGATCCGCAAGATCATCGATTATGCGGACAGCATCGGTTTCGAAGTACTGCATCTGGAATATTCCCCCATCAAGGGACCGGAGGGCAATATCGAATATCTGCTACATATCCGTAAGCCGGAGGAGATCTCCGAAGAAAAGCTGGCGCTGACCGAGCATGAAGCGGAGAGCGCCTTACAGACTATTATAGAGGAAAAGACCGGACTGTCCTATACCCCTGAATGGGATGCCGTAATCAAAGGTATCGTAGACAACTCTCATACCCTGTAACAGACAAGGAGTGCGAAGCTATGAAGCATTTTCTGATATATACCAACAAGCATAAGGATCAGGAGCTTGCGACCACGAAACGGATCCAGAATTATCTGGAAACCAAAGGCTGTACGGTGAAATTAAAGGTCAAGGAATCCGACTGGAAGGAAGAAGCGGATTCCGTGGCGGAAGAGGAAGCAACGGACATTCCGTTAGATGTGGACTGCATGATCGTATTGGGCGGCGACGGCACGGTGCTGCAGGCAGCCAGAGAGACGAAGAAGATCCTTGTCCCCATCATCGGAGTGAATCTGGGAACCGTAGGTTATATGACGGAGATCGAACTGTCTGGATTAGAGGAATCCCTGGACCGCCTGATCCGGGATGATTTTAAGAAAGAACGCAGAATGATGTTAAACGGTAAAGTCTGCTGTGCGGATGGAACCGTGTCGGAAGGCTGGGCTTTGAATGACATCGTCATTTCCCGAAGCGGATCCCTGCAGATCATAGAATTCAACATCTATGTCAACGGACAGCTTCTGAATCATTACAAGGCAGATGGAATGATCGTGACTACACCGACAGGATCCACGGGATATAATCTGTCGGCGGGCGGGCCGCTGGTGGAGCCCAAGGCGAAACTGATCACCCTGACACCGATCTGCCCCCACAGCCTGAACCAGAGAAGCATTATCCTGTCCCCGGAAGATGAGATCGTTATAGAGATTCCCGGTGGCAGAGAGGGCAAAAGCCAGACCGTGGAAGCCAATTATGACGGCAGCCACAAAGTGACCATGTGTACCGGAGACCGGATCCGTATTGTGCAGTCGGAGAAGATCACCGAGTTTATTCAGCTGAATCAGGTAAGCTTCCTGGATGTATTGCATCGGAAAATGAGAGATTCCTGACGAATTGTTGTGAGAAAGGCATGAGGTCAAGATGAAGAAAACAAGACATCGCAAGATCGTGGAGATTATAGAAAAAAGAGATGTGGAGACCCAGGAGGAACTGGCGGGCTATCTGAAGGAAGCCGGTTTTGCTGTGACACAGGCTACCGTATCCAGAGATATCAGAGAACTGAAGCTGTCCAAAGTACCCACCGGTGGCGGCAAACAGAAATACGTCATTTTAAAACAGGATGACAGTCATATGGGAGATAAATACATCCGCGTCCTCAGAGACGGTTTTATCTCCATGGATATGGCACAGAATATTCTGGTGATCAAGACCGTATCCGGCATGGCCATGGCAGTGGCGGCGGCACTGGATGCCCTGAAATTCTCCGAAGTGGTGGGATGTATCGCCGGAGATGATACGATCATGGTGGCAGTGCGGACCGTGGAAGATACCCAGATCCTTATGGACAAGATCCATCTGATGATAGAAAGGTAAGACAGGGGGAAATACATGCTTCGTAGTTTACGCGTGAAAAATCTGGCTCTTATCCGGGAGACAGAGGTAGAGTTCGGAGAAGGACTGAATATACTGACCGGTGAGACCGGTGCCGGTAAATCATTACTCATTGGATCAGTGAATCTGGCACTGGGAGGAAAGTTCGAGAAAGACATGCTCAGACGGGGAGAAGAGAACGGTCTGGTGGAACTGGTCTTCGACTGCGAGGAAGAAAGGCTGGCGGAAAAATTAAAGAGCATGGATCTGGAACCTTCGGAAGACGGAACCGTGATCCTGAGCCGAAAACTTTCCTCCGGGAAAAGCATCTGCCGCATCAATGGAGAGACCGTGACGGCAAAGCAGGTGAAGGAACTTTCGGAGCTGCTGATCGATATTCACGGACAACATGAGCACCAGTCTCTGCTAAACAAGAAAAAACATATGGAGATCCTGGATGCCTATGCGGGAGCGGAATTTGCAGAATGCGCAGGGCGGGTGGCTGCACTTTATCATGAGTGTACTGCCCTGGAGAAAAAGATCACAGAGGAAACTCTGGATGATACCTCCAGAAGCAGAGAACAGTCTCTGGCGGAATTTGAACAAAAGGAGATCGCGGATGCTTCCCTGCAGCCCGGAGAAGATGAGGAACTGGAACAGGCGTACCGCAAAATGTCCAACAGCCGAAAAATTGCGGAAAGCCTGGCGGAAAGCTATCAACTCAGTGGCAATGACGCGGAAGACGGTGCCGGGAATTCTTTGAGCAGGGCACTGCGGGCATTGCGTAGTGTGACCATGTATGATCCTGCACTGGAACAGATGGAGGAACAGTTGGCAGAGGTGGAAAGTCTTTTGTCAGATTACAATCATGATGTCTCCGAATATATGTCGGATCTGGAATTTGATGAAGAGGATTTTCGCAGTACAGAGGATCGTCTGAATACCATCAATCACCTCAAGGGAAAATACGGCAACACGATCGAAGAGATCCTGCGGTACAAAGAGGAAAAAGAAGCTTATCTGGAAAAACTGGCGGATTATGATGCCTATATGCAGAAATTGAACGCCGAGTGGGAGGAAAAGCAGGCGTTACTGAAGAAAGCCTGTGAAGAACTGTCTGAGATCCGTAGAAAAAACGCAGCGGTACTGACGCAGAAATTGAAAGATGCGCTGATAGGTCTCAATTTCCTGACGGTGGAATTTGACATCGCAGTCAGACCCGGTCAGGCCATTACAACAAAAGGCTATGATGATGTGGAATTCCTGATTTCCACCAATCCCGGAGAAAGTCTGAAACCTTTGAACCAGGTGGCCAGTGGCGGTGAACTGTCCCGGGTGATGCTGGCGATCAAAACGGTACTGGCAGGGAAAGATGCCATTGATACATTGATCTTTGATGAGATCGATACCGGTATCAGCGGCAGAACCGCATGGAAAGTAGCGGAGCAG
The DNA here is from genome assembly GCF_003480225.1 of Clostridium sp. AM34-9AC. Classification (NCBI taxonomy): domain Bacteria; kingdom Bacillati; phylum Bacillota; class Clostridia; order Eubacteriales; family Clostridiaceae; genus Clostridium; species Clostridium sp. AM34-9AC. The sequence goes on along the minus strand of NZ_QUIU01000001.1, from coordinate 223,578 downwards.
CTGAGTATTCTGGCAGGAGCCCATCAGGTCATCTGTATCACTCATCTGCCTCAGATCGCAGCCATGGCGGATGTGCATTTCATTATTGAAAAGAGCAGTACCGATGATATGACCATTACGGACATTCACAAGGTGGCAGAAGAGGAAAGCCTGGCGGAGCTGGCAAGACTGTTAGGCAGTGATGCACTGACGGAAGCGGCGCTTTCCAATGCAAAGGAAATGAAAGAACAGGCAAACGGGTTTAAAGAAGCCAGATAAGGGAAATGCTATAGTGAAAGAAACATTGAAAAAGGATGAAGAAATACTTCATCCTTTTATTTTGTGCAAATTCAACCAAAATAAAGCACCATATTTGTGAATTAAATTGATTGAATTTGACTGAATGTGAAGATATAATAACATCATAAGAACAAGAAAGATGACAGACAGGAGGGATAGAAATGATTTGTACCGTGACTTTCAATCCGTCACTGGATTACATCGTGTCCGTGGATGACTTTCAGCTGGGGATGACGAACAGAACCTCATCAGAGCTGATTCTTCCGGGAGGAAAGGGAATCAATGTATCTATCGTACTGAAGAATCTGGGACTGGATTCCACAGCCCTGGGATATGCGGCGGGATTCACCGGAGAGGAACTGATCCGAAGATTGAACGAGTTTGGCGTAAATGCTGATTTCATCAAAATCGATCACGGAATGACCAGAATCAATCTGAAGCTGAAAAGTATTGACGGAACAGAGATCAATGGCTGTGGCCCGGATATTGATGCAAAAGCTTTGGAACAGCTGATGGAAAAGATTGACAGACTGGGAGACGGAGATGTCCTGGTATTGGCAGGAAGTATTCCTTATACCATGCCGGATGACATTTATCAGAGAATTCTGGAGAGAATTCAGGGAAGAGGTGTTCTCACCGTAGTGGATGCCACCAGAGACCTGCTGGTAAAGGTATTGCCGTATCATCCTTTTCTGGTAAAACCCAACAACCATGAATTGGGGGATATCTTCGGTGTGAAGCTCTCCACAAGGGAAGAGGTGGTTCCATACGGCAGGAAACTGCAGGAGATGGGAGCACAGAATGTACTGATCTCCATGGCAGGCGAAGGAGCAGTATTGATCGCAGCGGACGGACAGAGCATGGGAGCTCCGGCACCGAAGGGAACACTGGTCAACGGTGTAGGTGCAGGTGATTCCATGGTGGCAGGTTTCCTGACCGGATGGATGGAAAAGAAGGATTATGTACATGCTTTCCATATGGGAATTGCTGCAGGAAGCGCAAGTGCATTTTCCGAGAATCTGGCCACCAGAGAAGAAATCATGCAGGTATTACAGCAGGTAGAACAATAACAACGATAAATGTTAAAAGAGAGGATGGGTTTCAACATGAGAATTACAGATCTTTTGGACAAAAGAAGTATTTCCCTGAATGCGGCTCCGGCTGACAAAAAGGAAACACTGGATCTGGCAGTGGAGCTGATGGCAAAAAGCGGAAAGCTGTCTGATGTGGAGAAGTATCGTGAACAGGTCTATGCAAGAGAGGAAGAGAGTACCACGGGAATCGGAGAGGGAATTGCGATCCCTCACGGAAAATGTGATGCGGTAAAAGCCCCCGGACTGGCAGCCATGGTGATCAAAAACGGTGTGGAGTATGAATCTCTGGACGGGGAACCGGTGACCTTACTGTTCCTGATTGCAGCACCGAATACAAAGGATAATGTACATCTGGATGTGCTGAGCAAATTGTCCGTGATGTTGATGGATGAGAATTTTACCACTTCCCTGAGAAATGCAAAAAGCGTAGAGGAATTCTTACAGATCATTGATGCGGCAGATGAAAGTGCCAAGAGCATTGATGACAGATTAAGTGATACCGGCATTACCACCGAAGAGAATAAGGGCGTTAAGCTTCTGGCAGTGACCTCCTGTCCTACCGGAATCGCTCATACCTATATGGCAGCGGAAGCATTGGAAAAGGCAGCCAGAGCAGCAGACTGTCAGATTAAGATTGAGACCAGAGGCTCCGCAGGCGCAAAAAATGTACTGACTGCAGAAGAGATTGAAGCGGCGGACTGCATCATCGTGGCAGCGGATGCGAAGGTTCCCATGGATCGTTTCGATGGTAAAAAGGTTATCAGCTGCCAGGTATCCGACGGTATTGGCAAGGCAGACCAGCTGGTAGAACAGGCAGTAAACGGTAATGTGGAAGTCTTCCACGGTGAGAACGGAGAGGCAAAGGCGGCCGTAACCGGTAAGGAAAGCGCAGCTCATAAGATCTATACCCAGCTGATGAACGGCGTATCCCATATGCTTCCTTTCGTAGTCGGTGGAGGTATTCTGATCGCAATTGCATTCCTGATCGACGGACTGAACGTTGATATCAATGCACTTCCCGCAGATCAGAGAAGTAACTTTGGTACGATTACTCCCATAGCCGCAATGTTCAAGAATATCGGCGGCGTGGCATTCGGTCTGATGCTTCCGGTACTGGCGGGCTTCATCGGAATGGCCATCGGTGACAGACCGGCACTGGCACTTGGCTTTGTAGGTGGCATGATGGCAGCCAACGGAAAGTCCGGATTCCTGGGTGCACTGGCAGCAGGTTTCCTGGCAGGCTATCTGATCCTGGGACTTCGCAAGATCTGCGATAGGCTTCCCGATGCCATTGAAAAGCTGGCACCGGTACTGATCTACCCGGTAGTGGGTATCCTGATCATGGGACTGGCAATGAATTTCGTGGTAGAACCGATCATGGGTGGCATCAATACAGGACTGAATAATTTCCTGAGTGGTATGGGTGATTCCAGCCGGATCGTACTGGGACTGATCCTGGGCGGCATGATGGCTATCGATATGGGCGGCCCCTTCAACAAGGCAGCTTATGTATTCGGAACCGCAGCAATTACCGCAGGCAACTACGATATCATGGCAGCTGTTATGATCGGAGGTATGACTCCTCCCTGTGCCATTGCACTGGCAACCCTGTTATTCAAGAATAAATTCACCAAGGAAGAGAGAGACGCAGGTCCCACCAACTTCATCATGGGCCTGGCGTTCATCACCGAAGGTGCGATTCCTTTTGCAGCATCCGATCCTCTGCATGTGCTTCCTTCCTGCATCATCGGTTCGGCACTGGCAGGCGCCCTGTCCATGGCATTCCACTGCACACTGATGGCACCTCACGGCGGAATTTTCGTATTCCCTGTAGTAGGTAACGCAGTGATGTATCTGGTGGCACTGGTGGCAGGTACGGTAGTGTCCGCACTGCTGTTGGGTGTATTGAAGAAAAAAGTAACCACATGAGCAAAAGGGAAGCTCTGAAAGAGCGGTTTTGCGAATGCGGGTGCTGAATAGTTACCGTAATATAAAAAATCAGAAGAGGAGATAAGAAAATGAAAGAATTTAAATATGTTATCACAGATCCCGAAGGTATCCATGCTCGCCCCGCAGGAGAACTGGTAAAGGCAGCAAAGGAATTCCAGAGTGCCATCACTCTGACCAAGGACGGCAAGACCGGAGACTGCAAGAGAATCTTCGGCATCATGGGTCTGGCTGTTAAGGCCGGCAACGAGATCACCCTGACCTTCGACGGTGAGGATGAGGAAGCAGCTTATGCAGCTGTTACGGAATTTGTGAAAGCAAACCTCTAAGTAATCATAATATTATCGTCAGGAGAGGAGAAAAGTCATGGAAGTCTACCAGGGAAAAAGTGTATTCGGCGGAATTGCCATTGGCAGGATCAGTGTTCATAAGAAGGATGAGCAGCAGGTAAAGCGTGTGAAGATCGAGAATCCCGACCGGGAGATCGCCCGTTACAGACAGGCCAGACAAACCGCCATGGAGCAGCTGCAGAATCTGTACCAGAAAGCCTTGAAAGAAGTGGGAGAAGCCAATGCAGCTATTTTCGAGATTCATCAGATGATGCTGGAGGATGATGATTACAATGAGTCCATTGAGAACATCATTCATATGCAGCAGGTGAATGCAGAGTATGCGGTGGCTTCCACCGGAGACAATTTTGCACAGATGTTTGCCTCTATGGAGGATGACTACATGAGAGCCAGATCTGCGGATGTCAAAGACATTTCCGAGCGCGTATTAAGCGTGCTGGGTGGCAGAACGGCAGGCATGGCAGCATCGGAAGAACCCGTGATCATTGTGGCAGACGACCTGGCACCCTCCGAGACGGTACAGTTGAACAAGGATCTGGTATTATCCTTTGTAACGGTACATGGATCTGTGAATTCCCATACGGCGATCCTGGCCCGCACCATGAGTATTCCGGCACTGATCGGCACCGATATCCCTCTGACCGATGCCATAGACGGAAAACTTGGTATCGTGGACGGACGAAACGGCTGCATCTATGTGGATCCCGATGAAGATACTCTGTCGAAAATGCAGCAGCTAAAGCAGGAGGAGCAGGAGAAGAAAGAACTGCTCCAGACCTTAAAGGGACGTGAAAATATCACTATTGACGGTAAGAAGATCATGCTCTATGCTAATATAGGTAACAGCAAGGATCTGGCGGCCGTATTGCAGAACGATGCCGGCGGCATCGGCCTGTTCCGCAGTGAGTTTTTATATCTGGAGAGAGAAACCTTCCCTACCGAGGAAGAACAGTTTCAGATCTACCGCACTGTGGCGGAGACCATGGCGGGAAAGCCTGTGATCATCCGTACACTGGACATCGGTGCAGACAAGAAGTGCGATTACTTCGAAATGGAACCGGAGGAAAATCCGGCCATGGGATGCCGTGCCATCCGTATCTGTCTGACCAGACCGGAGATCTTCAAGACACAGCTCCGTGCACTGTTCCGCACCAGCGCATTTGGTAATATCTCCATTATGTATCCTATGATTATAAGTGTGGAGGAAGTACATCAGATCAAGGAAATCGTGGCAGAGGTAAAGCAGGAACTGACAGAACAGGGTGTGGCTTTCGGAGAACCGAAGCAGGGTATTATGATCGAGACACCGGCTGCTGTCATGATGAGTGCAGAGCTGGCGAAGGAAGTGGATTTCTTCAGTATCGGTACTAACGATCTGACCCAGTACACACTGGCCATCGACAGGCAGAATCCGAAGCTGGATGCATTTTACGATCCGCACCATCCGGCAGTGCTTCGCATGATACAGATGGTCGTGGAGAATGCCCACAAGGCAGGTATCTGGGCGGGCATCTGTGGAGAACTGGGAGCAGACCAGACACTGACCAGACGTTTCCTTGCAATGGGTGTGGATGAATTATCCATGTCTCCCGGAAGTATTCTTCCCGTGCGTAAGATCATACTGGAGACAGATGTGACAAAGGAAAGAGAAAATAACAATTTATGCTGACAGAACAACGTTATGAGATCATTCTGAAATTATTGGAAGAAAAAAACAGCATTACGGTGGCCGAGGTAAAAGATCTGTTAAATACGTCGGAATCCACGGTACGCCGGGACATCACAGCATTGCATAATGCCGGGAAGCTGGTAAAGGTCTTTGGAGGTGCTGTGGCATGTGACCGGACGGTGATAACACATGAACCCACGGTGGAACAGAAGGCAGAAGTCAATGTGGAAGCCAAACAGCTGGTGGCTGCCAAAGCGGCAGCACTGATCCAGCCGGAGGATTTTATCTATCTGGATGCAGGTACGACCACAGCAAGTATGCTTTCTTATCTGACAGAGAAAAGTGCCACCTTTGTGACCAATGCGGTAGCGCATGCCAAGACACTGGCAGCGGCAGGATTCCGTGTATATCTCGTCGGCGGTGAATTAAAAGGCTCCACGGAGGCTGTGGTAGGCAATCAGGCACTGATGAATTTACAGAGCTATCATTTTACCAAAGGCTTTTTTGGAACCAACGGGATCAGCAGGCAGAGTGGCCTGACCACACCGGATATGAATGAGGCCATGGTGAAAAAGACTGCCATGGGACAATGCAGAGAATGTTTTATTCTGGCAGATCATTCTAAGTTCGGAAATGTCAGCTCTGTGACCTTCGGGGCGTTTCAGAGCGGAACGATTCTGACGGACGACTGCCCGGAGGAATATAAAAGCAGTGGGAATGTGGTCATTTGTGGTTAAACTGGAGAAAACTGTAAACCGCAAATCCCGGTGATCACAGATTAAAAATAGGAATGTGACGTACACTATACCCTATACAGCAATGACAGAAGTTCAGTGGGGGAATGTGTATGAAGCTATGGATTACGGAAACGGAAAAAGTAAAAAGGCAGGCAGGAGAAGATGCAGTCATCATTTTGCAGCTCTGGAAACAGAAGGTGCGCAGACTGCGGATTTACCGGGCCTGCCTTTGTGCTGCCCTTATCCTGGCCGGTATGGGACTCTTTGGCTACAGCTATTATCTGGTGGACAGCAGTATTCCTTCTGTTATTTATATGCGGGCGGAATCGGAGGAATCACTGGCACTGGATATTCCCGCAAAAGGTGAGATTTTAAGTGTCAGTGAACAGGGAACCAGTAATATTCCCCAAGGTGCCGTGACACTGGATCTGAGTCAGCCGGTGACTATGAAGACCGGAATGACGGACAGCCTTGAGATGCAGGTGAAGCTGTTCGGGATCCTGCCTTTTAAGCAGGTGGGGATCCGGGTGATCGAGGATCAGCAGCTGATCCCGGTAGGTGTTCCCATCGGAATCTATGTCAAGACCGAAGGGGTAATGGTCATAGGTACCGGAGAGTTCCGTTCTGTCAACGGGGAGAAGGTGGCTCCGGCGGAACATATTTTGAAAAGCGGCGATTATGTGGTGAAACTGAACGGCACGGAAGTGGCGGACAAGGATGATCTGATCACCCGGATCGAAAACGGTAATGGAGAAGCAGCGATTTTGACGATCCGGCGGGGCGAAGAATATTTTGATGTTAAAATCGATCCGGTACAGGATCAGACGAAGAAATATAAGATTGGTGTCTGGGTCAGGGACAATGCCCAGGGTGTGGGAACCATGACCTACATTGACAGTCAGGGAAATTTCGGAGCACTGGGGCATGGAATCAATGATGTGGACACCAGCAACCTGATGGAAATGAATGACGGAACCCTGTACCAGACGGAGATCATCTCCATTCAGAAGGGAACGGCCGGTCATCCGGGGGAAATGACGGGAATGATCGTCTATTCTGATGACAGGATTCTGGGGGATATTACCAGCAACAGTGTCCGGGGAATCTTCGGCAAGTGCAATGACAAAGCACTGGCACTGGGAACGGAAGAGGCGATGCCCATTGGATTAAAACAGGAGATCCGAAAGGGACCGGCGCAGATTTTGTGTACCGTAGACGGCACCACCAGATACTATGATATCGAGATCACCGACATTCATCTCGATCATGACAACGTGAACCGGGGAATCGAACTGAAAGTCACAGATTCTGACCTGATCGCCCTGACCGGAGGAATCGTCCAGGGAATGAGCGGTGCACCTATCATCCAGAACGGTAAATTCGTAGGGGCCGTCACCCATGTTCTCGTGCAGGACAGTACCAGAGGATATGGGATTTTTATTGAGAATATGCTGGAGCAATAAGGTTGCCGTCCGGCAGTTAACATGGTAAAATAAATTAAATATACATTCAAATGCAAAAATGGATTTGTAATGTGAGGAATAGGGAAAATGCGCTGACGTATGAAGAAGATGCGAAGAAATGTCTGACCGCCGGAAGGAATGCACATCTGGCGGAACCGTTCCAGATGGAGAAAGCGATCGCAGCCATTGCGGAACATTGTAAGAAATAATAATTTTGGACAGATTTTTCAGAGGATAGGGATATAGAGGAGAAAGAAAATGAGTATACAGCAGCTCAGAAATCTGACCACGCTCTGCTATATCGAGCAGGACGGAAAATATCTGATGCTTCACCGGGTGAAGAAGGAAAATGACATTAACAAAGACAAATGGATCGGCGTGGGTGGTCATTTCGAGGCGGACGAAAGCCCGGAGGACTGTGTGCTCCGGGAAGTAAAGGAAGAGACAGGATATACTCTGACGGCCTACCGGTTCCGGGGAATCATCACCTTTTTATACCGGGACGTCTGTGAGTATATGTGCCTGTATACGGCGGATGGATTTACGGGGGAACCGAGGGAGTGTGACGAAGGAGCACTGGAATGGGTGGAGATCAATAAGGTGGAGGAACTGGATCTCTGGGAAGGGGACAAGATCTTTTTCCGGCTGCTTCGTGAGAACCGCCCCTTTTTCTCCTTAAAACTGTCTTACGATGAGAATGGTATCCTTCTGGATGCAGTACTGGACGGTGAGCCGATAGCAACAAAGGAAGGCAGAAAAATGCCGGAGGCGGAAAGTGGGACAATGAATTGAATTTTACGGAATTTGTACGGAACTATCACATACAGTTAAACGAACAGCAGATGCAGGCGGTACAGGCTACGGAAGGTCCGGTACTGCTTCTTGCGGTTCCAGGAAGCGGTAAGACCACCGTACTGGTCAGCAGACTGGGCTATATGATCTATTGCCTGGGAATAACACCGGAGTCGATCCTGATAGTGACCTATACGGTGGCGGCAACGAATGATATGCGCAGGCGGTTTGCGGGGATGTTCGGAGAAGCGGATGCAGAGCGGCTGGAGTTTCGCACCATCAACGGCATCTCCCAGAAGGTACTGCAATATTTTGCCTACCGTACCGGGAAAACGCCTTTTCAGGTGGCAGATAAGGAAGCCTCGGCGGCCGTCAAACAGTCTTTTCTGGAAGTAACGGGGAAATACGCCACGGAAAATGATATCAAAGAGACCCAGCTGGATATCACCTATGCGAAAAATATGCGTCTGACACCGGAGAAAATCCGGGATATGGACACGGATGTGGAGAAATTCCCGGAGATATTCCGTACTTATAATGCGAAACTCAGGCAGATGCAGATGATCGATTACGATGATCAGATGATCTACGCCCTCAGAATTCTGGAACAGTATCCTGAGGTACTTGCACATTTCAGGGAGCAGTATCGGTATTTCTGTGTGGATGAAGCGCAGGATACTTCGAAAATACAGCATGATATGATCGACCTGCTGGCGGCGCAGAGCCGGAATCTGTTTATGGTGGGAGATGAAGACCAGAGTATCTACGGCTTCCGGGCAGCTTACCCGCAGGCACTTGTCTCCTTTGAGGACAGACACCCGGGAGCAGGGATCCTTCTCATGGAGACCAATTACCGTAGCAGGCAGGAGATCGTCCGGGCGGCGGATACTCTGATCCAGAAGAATAAAAACAGACATCCGAAGAAGATGACCGCGGCCAGAGAAGGTGGTGGCTGCGTTACAGAGATCAAGGCAGTATCCAGACAGGGACAGTACAATTATCTGCTGAAAGTAGCCCAGGACTGTGAACAGGAGACGGCAGTATTATACCGGAATAACGAAAGTGCACTTCCCATCATTGATCTGTTGGAACGTAAAGGATTGTCCTGCCGGGTGAAAAATTCGGATATGACCTTCTTTTCCCATCCGGTGGTCAACGATATCTGTGATTTTATTCAGTTGTCTCTGGATCCATGGGATGGGGAGGCATTTCTTCGGATCTATTACAAAATGGGAGCCGGTATCAGCAAAAAGGCGGCCATGGAGGCGGTGGATGCCAATACCAGACGACTGACACTGTTGGATACGGTGGCGGAAATGGATGAGGTATCCGTTTACACCAGAAAACAGTGCAAGGCACTGGCTACCCATCTGGACAATATGCGGTATGAGTCAGCAGGAAAAGCTATCTACCGGATCCTGAATTATATGGGATATCAGGAATTCATGGATACCCACGGGTTGGACAGTGGCAAGGCGGATATATTAAAGGCCCTGGGAGATCAGGAGAACAGCCTGTTTGATTTCCCTGCAAGATTACAGAAGCTGCAGGAGATGATGCGAGAGGGCTACGGGGATCCGAAGAGTAATTTTATCCTGTCCACGATCCATTCCAGCAAGGGACTGGAATACACAAGAGTGTATCTGGCGGATATGCTGGCGGGAGTGATCCCTTCCCAGATTCCGGGGAGGGGCTGTGTACCGGATTCCCCGGAGGCCAATGCCTATGAGGAAGAGAGAAGGCTTTATTATGTGGGAATGACGAGAGCGAAGGAACAGCTGTATGTATTTACCTTTGGACCGAATCTGACCTCTGCTTTTTCAGGAGAAGTGTTTGAGAAAACGAAGCCGTTAAACGCTGTAAGAAAGACCGGTACGGCTGTCGGGATCAGAGGCTCGCTGCTAAAGACACCGGACAAAAAGGTGCAGAAGCTGCCGCCACGGGAAGTGGAGGCCTGCATCGCAGCCTGTGAGTCCGGACGGGAAGTACAGCATCAGAAATACGGAACCGGCAGGATTGCGTCCGTATCGGCTGACGGCATTGCCCAGATTCTGTTTGCAGGCGAAAACAGTACCAGAAAAATATCCCTTCCCATTGCGTTTTCCGGGAAGATACTTACCTTAAAATAATACATACCAGAGAGGGACAGCAATGTATACAATCGTAGTGGCAGATGACGAAGAGGAATTACGCAGAGCAATCATAAGGAAGATCGACTGGGAGAGCATCGGATTTCAAGTCGTGGGGGAAGCGGAGAACGGCATCGAAGCTTTGGAACTGGTGGAGAGGATGGAACCGGATCTGCTGCTTACGGATATCCGGATGCCTTTTGTCTCCGGAATCGAGCTGGCAAGACAGGTCAGAGAGGTACGTCCTACCACACAGATCGCCTTCTTAAGCGGCTTCGATGAATTTTCTTATGCCCAGCAGGCCATCCAGTACAATATCATCAGTTATATGTTGAAACCTATCACTATGGTGGATCTGACGGAAGAACTGAAGAAGATCAAGCTTAAGATCGACGGAATCTTTGCGGAATTTGATGCCAGAAAACATGATAATCCGGATCTGCAACAGTTTTTTCTGCCCCTTTTGCTAGATGATTATGCCAGCTTTGAGGGGCAGGACCGGGAGGAACTTTTACAGGAACAGGCGGTTGGCAACGGCTTTTTGAAGGATCGTAATAATGCCTTTCAGTATGCGGTGCTGGCCATCACGGTGGAGGATACCAACGGGAAGAACCGTACGAGACCGGAACTGGTACATTCCGTGGATATGATACTGCAAAAATATATGAAGCATTATTCTTTTGCCATGGACGGCAGGATCATTGCAGTGCTGGCGGCCACCACGTCGACCTTCGACCGGTATCTGCATATTGCCGTGGGAGAGATGGTACAGAGTACGGAACGCATTCTGAAAATGCATTGTCATATCGGTGTCAGCCGTATCAGAGAACATCTGGGAGAATGCCACGAGGCCTACAGAGGAGCTATGAGTGCATTGGGATATTGCACTCCGGGAGAGAGCGGCATCCATTATATTGCCGATGAAGAGCGGGATAACACCATGGACATGGAGCTGGCGGCGGAATGTGTTACTCAGATGGAGAATCTGATCCGTGGTGGTTCCCGAGAGGAACTGGAAAACTATCTGAAGGATGTATTCGGCAAACTGGAGGTGCAGCAGGATGCTGCCCTGAAATGCAAATTCCTGATCTTCCGGATGTCCTCGGCGCTGATCCGCATTGCCTATACGGTGACAGAAGATTCCGCCCTGCTCCAGCGTTTTGCCATGCTGGAAGGTCCGATACGGGAATCCAGGGATCGTTTCACGGCACTTTGCCTGGAAGTATGGGAACTGGTCAATGCGGGCAAGAAAAAGAGCAGCCAGATCCTGTGTGAAAAGGCCATGCAGATCATCGACAAGGAGTATGGGGATCCGTCCCTGTCTCTGGTGGGCGTCAGCAACAGCATTCATGTGAGCCCCAATTACCTGAGTGCCCTGATCAAAAAAGAGACCGGGTCAAGCTTCGTGGATCTGTTGACGAAAAAGAGGATCGAAACGGCAAGGGAACTGGTACTGGGCAGTTCCATGAAGATGCGGGAGATTGCGGAGCGCTGCGGTTACAGCGATCAGCATTATTTCAGCTACTGCTTTAAAAAGTATTGCGGGGTATCTCCCAATGCCATGCGACAGGAGAAAGAATAAGATATGAAGAAGCAAAAAACGTCCCTTTCTTTTATCATTACGACATTAGTGGTGGGACTGGTTACCCTGTTTTTGTTGTGGTCCACTTTTTACTTTTTTTCTCTTTATGTCGGAAGTATGAAACAGGCGGCACATACCAGCAGTGAACAGGCGGTGACTCAGGCTTCCAATACCATTTCTAACTACATCGGAGATATGCAGGAGATCATGAGTCTGATCGAGAAGGATCTGACAAAGAGCGGCGGAAGTACCGGGCAGACACTGGAGACTCTTTGCAGTGTCCGGTCGGATCTGGTGGCGGTCTATATCTATGATGAGCAGGGGAAGCTGGTGGATTCCCATACGGGAACTCATACTCTGAAGGAACATTATCTGAAGGATCTGTCTTATATCGAACTGGATTCCTACAGCCCCGGGGTACTCTATCTGTCGGAACCCCATGTGGAATCTCTGTTGCAGGACTATTATCCCTGGGTGGTATCGGTCTTACAGGAGATTCCCGGAGCAGACGGACAGAAGCTGCGGGTAGTCATTGATATCCGTTTCTCCAAAATATCGGATTATGTGGACGATGTGGGAATCGGACAGCATGGCTACTGCTTTATCACAGACAGTAATGGAGAGATCATCTATCATCCCCAACAGCAGCTGCTGTATTCGGGTCTTAAGACGGAAGCCACGGAGGGACTGGATCTGAGCCACAACGGTTCCTTTGAGACCGAAGAACTGATCTGTAGTGTCCTGGCGCTGGATAACTGTAACTGGAAGGTGGTGGGTGTCAGCTATATCAGTGAACTGGTGACGGCCAAAGAGATGGAACTGGTGGGAAACATCTGTGTCATGCTGACAATCATTCTGCTGACGACCATGGTGGTCAGTGTTCTGGTATCCAGACTGGTGACCAATCCGGTGCAGCGTCTGATCCGGGCTATGGAAGAGTTCGAAAAGGATGCTGCGGGATATGTTTATCAGCCTGTGGAAGGCACCACGGAGATCGAGGCACTGTCACAGTCCTACGAGCACATGGTAAGAAAAATCCAGAAACTGATGAAGCAGGTACGTCAGGAAGAGATTTCCCTGCGCAAAACGGAGTTAAAGGCTCTGCAGGCCCAGATCAATCCCCACTTCTTATATAATACGTTGGATGCCATCGGGTGGCTCTGCGAGGAAGAAAGGTGTCAGGATGCCGTGGAGATGGTCAATGCTCTGGCGAAACTGTTTCGTATCAGTATCAGCAAGGGGCACGAATTGATCCCCATTGAAAAAGAAGTAGAGCATGCCAGAAGCTATTTAAAGATCCAGAATTTCCGCTATAAGAATCAGTTTTCCTATGAGTTTCAGGTGGAAGAGGACTGTCTGCAATATTACTGTAACAAGATCACCCTGCAGCCCATTATCGAAAATGCCATCTATCACGGACTGGACCGCATGGTGGATGAAGGACGGATTCTGATCCGCATCTACAGCGAAGGGGAAGATGTGGTCTTCCGGGTGGAGGATAACGGTGTCGGTATGTCAGAGGAACAGTGTCGGTCGATCCTTCATAAGGAGCCGGGAGATAATTCTGGCATCGGCATCAAGAACGTCAACGACAGGATTAAGATTTATTTCGGAAAAGAGTACGGTCTTTCCATAGAAAGCGAACTGGATGAAGGCACTACTGTGATCATACGGATGCCGAAGGTGGAAGAAAATGCAGCGGCAGGATGGGAGAAAGTATGAGAAAACAGAAAATGAAAAAAATACTGTCCCTGCTGGCTGCGGGTGTCCTGCTTCTTATGAGCATGAGTGGCTGCGGAAAAGAAGCTGAGACAGGGAAAACCCAGGTGGCTATGATCGTGAAGTCCACGGAGAGCGCCTTTTTTAAAAGTGTCTTTGCGGGTGCCCGGGCGGCGGCTACGGAATACAATCTGAATGTTACGTTTAACGGCCCGGAATCGGAAGAAGATTATGTGACCCAGAATGAGATGGTGCGGCAGGCCATGGAGGACGGAGTGGATGTGATCGTTTTCTCTGCGGTGGATTACAATGCCAATGCGGAGATCATCGGTCAGGCAGCCCAGAGAGGAATTAAGATCGTTGTCATTGACAGTGATGTCAACAGCAGTATGGTAAGCTGCCGCATTGGGACCAATAACCTGCAGGCCGGTGTGAAGGCGGCGGAAGCAGCTCTGGCGGTGGGAGAAGACGAACTGTATATCGGTATCGTGAATTATGATGTGAATTCCGCCAACGGGCAGCAACGGGAACTGGGATTCCGGCAGACGGTGGAGCAGGACCCGAGAGTAAAGGATATTACCACCATCAATGTCCTTTCCACCACGGAGGATGCCAGAGCGGGAGCAAAAGAGATGCTTTTGTCGGATTCCAGGATCAATGTGGTGGTGACCTTTAACGAATGGACCAGCCTCGGTGTGGGCTGGGCCATCCGGGATCTGGACCGGGGAGACAGGACGCAGGTGGTGGCGTTTGACTCCAATGTGGTCTCTGTGGGAATGTTGGAGACCGGGGAGGTGGATGCCCTGATCGTGCAGAACCCCTATGCCATGGGGTATCTGGGAGTGGAGACGGCAGCGAACCTGATCAACGGACAGACCGGCGGCCCCAGCGTGATAGACACAGCCACCACTATTGTGACCAGAGAGAACATGTACGAGCGGGAGAGCCAGAAGATATTGTTCTCTTTTGAAGAGAGAAAGTAACTATTCAGAACCCCACTCGCAAAACCGCTCTTTCAGAGCTATTCTTTTGCTCATGTGGTTACTTCGCCGAATAAGCATTACATAATTCTTACGAATGCAAGCGTTCGACGAAATTATGTAATGCTTTTCGGCTCTGAATAGTTACAAATTATGTACAGAACATGAACAAAATGTGTACAGAATAGTATATTTTTTAACCCCATGCGTAAGATTTTGTATATCTTTTATGTACAAGATGCCATATAATTACCTCATCAAGAGATGAAACACATACATTTTCATCAAAACAAGGAGGTATTTTATATGAAAAAGTTCATGTCACTACTGTTGGTCGGCATTATGATGCTCAGCCTCGTAGCGTGCGGAAAGAGCGGCGGAGGAAAGGGAGAGTTGAATGTAGGAGTATTCTATTACACCTACAGTGATACATACATCTCCAGCGTGCGTACTGCACTGGATAATGCGCTTACCGAAGCAGGCATCAAGTTCCAGAATTATGACGGCAACAGTAACCAGACCACCCAGAACGAGCAGATCGATACCGCTATTGCACAGGGTACCAACCTTCTGATCGTCAACATCGTAACATCCGGTTCCGTAGACGCTTCCCAGGCCATCGTTGACAAAGCAAGCGCAGCAGGAATCCCTGTAATCTTCTTCAACCGTGCGGTAGAATCCGATGAGGATGAAGGTAAGGTATTAGGCAGCTATGACAAGTGTGCATTCGTTGGAACCGACGCTCCCGAAGCTGGTCACATGCAGGGTAAGATGGTTGGTCAGTATGTAGTAGACAACTTTGACACCATCGACTTAAACGGCGACGGCAAGATCAGCTATGCAATGTTCATGGGTCAGTTAGGTAACGTAGAAGCAATCTATCGTACCCAGTACGGTGTAGAAGATGCAGATGCAGTGATCACCGCAGCAGGCAAGCCTGCTCTGGAGTACTTCGATGCATCCAATACCGATAAGTATCAGGTTGACCAGGACGGTAACTGGTCCGCAACCGCAGCTAACAACTACATGACCACCAACCTGTCTCAGTACAATGAGTCCGCTGGTAACATGATCGAGCTGGTTATCTGCAACAACGACGGTATGGCTGAAGGCGTTATCTCCGCTCTGAATGACAAGGGCTACAACTTAGGCGATGGCAACTGCACCACCATTCCTGTATTCGGTGTTGATGCAACTGACGCAGCCAAGCAGCTGATCGCAGACGGCAAGATGACCGGTACCATCAAGCAGGATGCAGAAGGTATGGCAAACGGTATTGCTTACCTGGCTAAGAACATCCAGGCTGGCAAGGATCTGATGGCAGATACCGACAGCTTCAACATCTCTGAGAAGGTTAGCAACAAGATCTACATCCCTTACGCTACTTACACCGGAGAATGATCTGAATAACAAGTAAATAAAAGAAGCGGCTGCTGCATCTGGCAGCGGCCGCTCTTTATGTATAGGAGGATGCGTATGGGACAGGAAGTATTACTTCAGATGACAGACATATGCAAGGAATTCCCCGGCGTAAAGGCACTGGATCATGTATCCCTTACCGTAAAAAAAGGAACGGTACACGCGCTCATGGGAGAGAACGGCGCCGGTAAATCCACCTTAATGAAGTGTCTGTTCGGCATCTACAGTAAGGATGCAGGCAAGATCGAACTGGAAGGCAAGGAAGTCAATTTCAAAAATTCCAGAGAAGCACTGAATAACGGAGTGGCCATGGTTCACCAGGAACTGAATCAGGCACTGAAGAGAAATGTCATGGATAATATCTGGCTGGGCCGTTATCCCATGACAGCAGGCATTATGGTCAACGAGCACAAGATGCTGGAAGACACCAACAAGATTTTTGAAGAACTGGGGATCGCTGTAGACCCCAAGAGAATCATGAGTACGATGCCGGTATCACAAAGGCAGATGGTAGAGATCGCGAAAGCGGTATCCTACAACAGTAAGATCATTGTATTTGACGAACCTACTTCATCCCTGACGGAAGAAGAAGTGGAGCATCTGTTCAAGATCATCAATATGCTTCGTGACAGAGGATGCGGTATTATCTATATTTCTCACAAGATGGCAGAGATCCTGCGGATCGCAGATGAAGTCACCGTCATGCGTGACGGTACCTGGATCGCAACAGAGCCTGCACAGAACCTGACTACAGACAAGATCATCAAACTGATGGTAGGCCGTGAACTGACCAACCAGTTCCCGCCCAAAACCAACAAGCCCGGTGAAGTGGCATTGGAGGTAGAAAACTTAAGCGCAAGATATTCCTTGTTGCAGGATGTATCCTTTAAGGCTCGAAAGGGTGAGATCGTAGGTCTGGCCGGACTGGACGGCAGCGGCAGAACGGAGACACTGGAGAATATCTTCGGTGTGGCCACCAGAAAAGACGGTGTGATCAAACTGGACGGCAAAGAGGTCAGAAACCGCAATGCCAGAGAGTCCATTAAAAACGGTTTTGCACTTCTGACGGAGGAACGTCGTGCCACCGGTATCTTCGGAATCCTGAATATCCGGGAGAACACGGTGATCTCCAGTCTGAAGAAACATAAAAAAGCAGGATTTTATCTGAGTGATAAATCCATGGAGAAGGACACTGCATGGGCCATTGATGCCATGCATATCAAGACACCTTCCCAGAAGACGAAGATCCGGTCACTGTCCGGTGGTAACCAGCAGAAGGTTATCCTCGGCAGATGGCTTCTCACAGAGCCGGAGGTGCTGATGCTGGATGAGCCTACCAGAGGTATCGACGTAGGTGCAAAGTACGAGATCTACCAGCTGATCATCGATCTGGCCAATAAGGGCAAAGTTGTCCTGATGGTATCTTCGGAGATGCCGGAGCTGCTGGGTGTATGTGACAGAATTCTTGTCATGAGCGGCGGTAAGCTGGCAGGAGAAGTAGATGCCAAAAATACGACACAGGAAGAGATCATGTCTCTTGCTGCAAAATATGTATAGGAGGATATGCGTATGAATCCCGGCAAAGCAATTCAGAATAAAATTAACGGCGTAAAGCAAAATTTTGCAGACTACAAGAAGCTGGACAGCAGAGACAAGAAGACCTATTGGAAAGAATTTTTACTTAACAATGCCTTATACATCCTGCTGATCGTAGCAATTATTTACACTTACATCCAGAACTCCAATTTCCTGTCGGCGGCTTCCATTGTCAACATCATCAGCCTGTCTGCGGCGAACCTTCCCATTGCCTGTGGTATTGCAGGATGTATCGTATTGACAGGTACCGACTTGTCCGCAGGACGTGTGGTAGGACTGACCGCATGTATCACGGCATCCCTGATGCAGTCCGTGACTTATGCCACCAAGATGTTCCCGAACCTTCCGGTACTTCCGATCCCTCTGGTGATCCTGATCGTACTGTTGGTCGGCGGTATCGTGGGATGGGTCAACGGTTTCTTCGTAGCGAAATTCCAGTTGCATCCTTTCATCGTAACTCTGGCTACCCAGTTGATCGTATACGGCCTACTGTTAATGTACATCATGATCAACGGCAATAACGGTCAGCCTCTGTCCGGTCTGGATCAGCACTTCAACGATGTGGTAAAGGGAAGCGTGATCTCCTTCAATGCCGGCGGCGCGAGAATCGCCATTCCCAACTATGTATGGCTGGCAGCTTTGATCGTTGTTATCATGTGGTTCATCTGGAACAAGACCACCTTCGGTAAGAACATGTTTGCAGTAGGTTCCAATCCCGAAGCAGCAAAGGTATCCGGTGTTAACGTAATGAAAACCACCATTTTAGTACATACACTGGCAGGTGCCATGTACGGTCTGACCGGTTTCATCGAGTCTTCCCGTATCGGTTCCAACACAGCAAATACCGGATTGAACTACGAGTGTGATGCCATTGCAGCTTGCGTTATCGGCGGTGTCTCTTTCGTAGGTGGTACCGGTAAGATCAGTGGTGTCGTACTTGGTGTATTTCTCTTAAGAATCATCTTCGTAGCACTGAACTTCCTGTCCATCAACATGAACATGCAGTATGTGATCAAAGGACTCATCATTCTGGTTGCCTGCGCGATCGATATGAGAAAGTACCTGGTAAGAAAGTAATGACATAAGACTCCCCCATAGAAAACATCCGTGACTGCTTGCAGGTAAAGGATGTTTTCTACGTGGGTAGTAAAACAATATGAGTATGAAGGACGACAGTCCGGAATACGAATATTGGTTGCAATTTCGAGAGTGCGCAGCACATAGAAATTGCTTATGATAGATTAGGAAAAGGAAAAATTATGAATCAGGAACGAGTGACAACAGAGAATACAGAAGAAAAGGCAGCAGAAGTCACCACGCAGTCGGAAACGACGCAGCAGCCGGAGAAAGCAATCCGTCCGAAAGGAAAATGGTTCGGCCGCGGCATTTACGGAAGCAAGGATGTTCCCATCCGCATTCTGGATGGCCTGATCGGTGTCCTGATCGTGGTGATCGTGGGAATGATTATTTTCTTCGCGGTACGCGGTGGATTCAACATTGTGTACGATACGGACGGCGGAAGTGAAGTGGCAGCCCGGAAGGTACGCTACGGTGAATTCCTTACAGAGCCCGAGACCCCTTATAAGCCCGGCTACACCTTTGACGGGTGGTATACGGAAAAAGAAGGAGAGACAGTGCTGTGGTATTTCCAGTCGGAGAAAGTCACCGGCGATATGACTCTGACCGCTCACTGGGTTCCCGCACAGTTCACCGTGAAATTCGACTATGACGGCGGCACCGGTGCCGACGGTTCCGCCGTGGAATCCAAACAGGTGACCTTCGGCGAGACCTATGGCGAACTTCCCACCCCGGTAAAAGAAGGGAGTACCTTCGCTGGCTGGGAGTACAGCGGACAGACTATTACTGCAGACACCGTCGTCCAGATGACCGGGGAGCATGTGTTGACAGCCACCTGGAATTAACTGAAGAGTTAGTGAAATATCCCCGTAGCCCGTATTGGGGCTAAGAACCGCAGACCCGTTTCCACTTCGGATGCAGACCGTAGCGGTACATAAGCGAGGAAAGTACCCTCGCTAAGTACCGACGGCTGCTTAGAGTCTGCTTGTCCTTACCCCAACGCGGGCTACTGTTTTTTCGCAGGCTTTCCAAAACGCAGAATGCCCGCGGCGGATGGAATGTCCTTCCGAAGATGTTTGTCGGGAGGTGGTGATATTTTCTCGAAAAGTGTTGAACATCAGGGTGGAGCGAACAGGACGTTCGCGACAGGCGGACGTTGCCATGGATGGCAACTGGAGCCGTGCCCGTGCGGTTTAGAACCGCTACTCACTTTTCGTCAGAAAATTCCCACCGGGAGACCTTACATCGAGGAAGGATGTTCCGTTCGCCGTGGGCATTTGGGATTCTTTGTTAACCCAGTTAAAAACCACCTTCACATACTGCAGGCAGTACACGAAGGTGGTTCTATTTATAAATCTTCTTAAGCTTTCTTATTGATCATGGCACGTTTCCTCATGGTCGGATCCAGAATCTTCTTACGGATACGCAGGTTGGTAGGAGTTACTTCCAACAGTTCGTCGGTATCGATGAAGTCCAGAGCCTGCTCCAGAGACAGGATTTTGGGCGGTGTCAGACGCAGAGCTTCGTCAGCACTGGAGGAACGGGTGTTGGTCAGCTGCTTCTTCTTGCAGACATTGATCTCGATGTCCTCACTGCGTCCGGTCTGACCGATGACCATACCGGAGTATACCTTTTCACCGGGTCCGATGAAGAGAGTACCACGCTCCTGCGCATTGTACAGACCGTAGGTGATAGCTTCACCGGCTTCAAATGCGATCAGGGAACCCATTTTACGATACTGGATATCTCCCTTGTAAGGGCCGTAGTCGTCGAATACGGTGTTCAGAATACCGTTACCCTTGGTATCGGTCATGAACTCACCGCGGTAACCAATCAGTCCTCTTGCGGGGATGGAGAACTCCAGACGGGTGTAAGTGCCGCCGGAAATGGAACCCATGTTACGAAGTTCACCTTTTCTCTGACCAAGCTTCTCAATAACAGCACCGGCAAATTCATTGGGAACATCGATGTAAGCCAGCTCCATAGGTTCTAACTTCTTGCCGTTCTCATCGGTATGATACAGAACCTCAGCCTTACTTACTGCAAACTCAAAACCTTCACGACGCATATTCTCGATCAGTACGGACAAATGCAGCTCACCACGGCCGGATACTTTGAAACGGTCAGGAGAATCGGTCTCTTCCACACGCAAGGATACATCGGTATTTAACTCGCGGAACAGTCTGTCACGCAGGTGACGGCTGGTAACGAATTTACCTTCCTGGCCTGCCAGGGGAGAGTCGTTGACCATGAACTGCATGGCGATGGTAGGCTCACTGATCTTCTGGAAAGGAATGGGTACCACATTTTCCGGAGAGCAGATGGTGTCACCGATGTGAAGCTCGCTGATACCAGAGATGGCAACGATGGAACCGATGCCTGCTTCCTTGACTTCTACTTTATTCAGACCGTCGAACTCATACAGCTTGCTGACCTTGGTCTTAATGATCTTGTCGGGGTTGTGGTGGTTACAGATGACCACATCCTGGTTTACACGGATGGTACCGTTGTCTACTTTACCGACACCGATACGTCCTACATATTCATTATAATCAATGGTACTGATCAGTACCTGGGTAGCCGCATCCGGATCTCCTTCGGGAGCGGGGATGTAGTTTAAAATGGTCTCAAACAGAGGTTCCATATCAGTACCCATTTCGTCAGCATCCAGAGAGGCAATACCGGCCTTTGCGGAAGCATATACGAAAGGACAATCCAGCTGAGAATCATCCGCATCCAGCTCTAAGAACAGTTCCAGTACCTCGTCTACGACCTCATCGGGTCTTGCTTCGGGACGGTCGATCTTATTGATACATACGATAACGGGAAGCTTTAATTCCAGTGCTTTACGAAGCACGAATTTGGTCTGGGGCATGGCACCCTCGAAGGCATCCACCACCAGGATAACGCCGTTTACCATTTTCAGGACACGCTCTACCTCGCCGCCGAAGTCCGCATGGCCCGGGGTGTCGATGATGTTGATCTTGGTACCCTTATACATAACGGCAGTGTTCTTGGACAGAATGGTGATACCACGCTCACGCTCGATATCGTTGGAGTCCATGACACGCTCAGCAACTTCCTGATTTTCACGGAATACACCGCTTTGTTTTAACAGCTCATCCACCAGAGTGGTTTTACCGTGGTCTACGTGAGCAATGATTGCAACGTTTCTGACATCTTCTCTTTTTTGTCTCATAAAAATCCTTGCCTTTCTAAAAATGCGTGCAACTGATTCAATCTTTTTTCAAACTGTTTCAGTATAGCACTTATCATTTCCGGACGCAAGAAAAAACCGTGGAAAATCAACGCTTTTGGTGGTTTTCTATATGAAAAAGTATGGAAAAGAAATCCCTTTTGTGCGTAATTTGCCCTTTTGTGCGATGAGTTTTAGTACTCAAACGATGGATTTTAGAGTATAAATAGTAGTGCAATACATAAAGATTGTTGTAGAAGAGTCAGAAGATGTAGAAGGGAGAACAAAAATGACAGATAAGGTTATTGAAAACAATCAGGTAACGGTGATGGGGGAAGTGGTAAGCAATTTTTCCTACAGCCATGAGATCTATGGGGAAGGATTCTACATGGTGGACATCAAATGTACGAGACTGAGCGACAGTTTTGACATTATACCAGTGATGGTCTCAGAAAGATTACTGGACGTGACAGCCAGCTATGTCGGAATGCTTTTGTGTGTGAACGGACAGTTTCGTTCCTACAATCGTCATGAGGAGCGCAAGAACAGACTGGTGTTGTCTGTGTTTGCCAGAGAAGTGAAATTTATTGAAGAAATGGAAGAAAGTTCGAAGACGAACCAGATTTATCTGGATGGATATATATGTAAGGAACCGGTGTATCGTAAGACACCGTTGGGAAGAGAAATAGCGGATCTGCTGCTGGCGGTAAACCGTCCGTACGGAAAATCCGATTATATTCCCTGTATCTGTTGGGGACGTAACGCCCGTTATGCGGAGCATTTCAAGGTAGGAGAGCGCTGTGCGATCTGGGGACGGATCCAGAGCCGTGAATATATGAAAAAACTGGATGAAGAGCATGTGGAGAAAAGAGTAGCTTTCGAGGTATCCGTCAGCAAACTGGAACTTCTGGAGGAGGCACAGGTGCAGGAATCCATCGTCTAACGACAAAAGATTGCAAAAAGTGACAATATATGGTATAAAAGAATGCATAGATATTAGTAACTGTGTACAGCTAGGGAGCGTCAGATACGCAGATAGACCATGAGGTGTGGAATGGCAGAAGGATGCATCTATATTTATACCGGCGATGGCAGAGGCAAATCACCGGCAGCGATTGGAAGAGCGGTACAGGCAGCGGTAGAAGGCAAGAGGGTCGTTATTATTCAGTTCCTGAAGGGAAAGGGACTGGGGGATTCCGATTTTTTACGCAGAATGGAGCCGGAGATCAAGCTGTTCCGTTTCGAGAAATCGGACGGTAATTTCGTGGAATTACCGGAGGAAAAGAAGCAGGAGGAGATCCAGAACATCCGTAACGGGATCGGCTTTGCCAAGAAAGTACTGACGACTGGAGAATGCGATCTGCTGATCCTGGACGAAGTGCTGGGACTGGTGGAGAAGGATATTATTACGGAAGATGACCTGAAGGCATTACTGGAATGCAGGGGAGATACGGATGTGATTCTGACGGGAATCACCCTGAACGATGAGATCTGTGTTCTGGCGGATGAAGTGTCCAAGATTGAAACGGTAAAATTCAAGGTCTGGGATTGACAGTCACATGGGTTGATGCTATCATAAAACTATATTTAAAAAGATAGAGGTTGCGTTTTTCAAGAGTATTTTTTCGGAGGTAACAGGTACCGATGAGGGAAGAAGAAAGGGGAACACGCCGAAAGATAAGGTATCCTGTATATGTTATCTTGGGCATACGTTTAAGAAGCGTATGACTGTCATCTCGTGAGCAGATGGGGCGCTATCAAATAAGCTTGGATAATCAGCGCCGGCGCCATTGTGCGCTGGCGTTTTGCAAATGGAGGAAGCATATGGCTATTTTTAAAGGAGCAGGCGTGGCAATCGTCACACCCATGAACGAGGACGGATCCGTCAATTATGAGAAATTCGGTGAACTGATCGAATTCCAGATCGCAAACGGCACAGATGCTATTATCGTATGCGGTACCACAGGTGAGTCATCTACCCTGACCCATGAGGAGCATCTGGATACTATCAAATACTGTGTGGACAAAGTTGCAAAGAGAATCCCCGTAGTAGCAGGTACCGGTTCCAATTGTACCGAGACTGCAGTATACCTGTCTCAGGAAGCGGAGAAATACGGCGTGGACGGCATTCTGCTGGTAAGTCCCTACTATAATAAAGCAACCCAGAAGGGACTGTATCGTCATTTCAAGACCGTTGCGGATTCTGTGAAGGTTCCCGCTATTCTGTATAACGTACCCAGCCGTACCGGCTGCAATATTCTGCCGGAGACCGTAGTGAAGCTGTGTAAGGACGTGGAGAACATCGTAGGTGTCAAGGAAGCCAGCGGCAACATCAGCCAGATCGCTCACCTGGCAGCCATCGGACAGGGCGTTGTGGATATTTATTCCGGTAATGACGACCAGATCGTACCCATTCTGGCCCTGGGCGGAGTCGGAGTTATCTCCGTACTTTCCAATGTAGCACCTACACAGACCCACGAGATCTGCCAGAAGTTCTTTGACGGAGATGTGGCAGGCAGCCGTCAGATGCAGTTAGATGCCATGGATCTGTGTAACGCGCTGTTCTGTGAAGTGAACCCGATCCCTGTAAAGACCGCACTGAACATGATGGGAATGGGAGCCGGTGCGTTCCGTATGCCTCTGTGTGAAATGGAAGAGGCCAATGCCAAGAGGCTTGAAAAAGCCCTGAAGGATTATGGTATCCTGTAGGCTGGAAAATAGAGAGCAAGAGTGGAAGAATCCCGCCTGTGAAATTTTTGTCATGGGCGGGATCTTTTTTCAAAAAGTAACGATTCATAGTGCGCTTTTGCAAATGAATATGAGGGCTGCTGGATCGTTATTACAAAAATCATGATAGATAGGAGAAAAGAAAAATGGTAAAAATAATCATGCATGGATGTAACGGTAAAATGGGACAGGTGATCAGCGGACTGATCGCAGCGGACCCCGATATGGAACTGGTGGCGGGAATTGATGCCAGAGACGATGGACACAATCCCTACCCTGTATTCACAGATATTTACAAATGTGATGTGGCTGCAGATGCAATCATTGATTTCTCCGCAGCCGTGGCAGTAGACAAGCTGTTGGATTACTGCGTGGAGAAAAAGCTTCCCTGCGTGCTGTGTACCACTGGTCTGTCCGAGGCACAGCTGGCGAAAGTAGACGAAGCAGCGAAAAAGGTGGCCATCTTAAAATCCGCCAATATGTCCTTAGGTATCAACCTGATGTTAAAGCTTTTGAAAGAAGCTGCCGGAGTGCTGGCCGACGCAGGCTTCGATATGGAGATTGTGGAGAAGCACCACAATCTGAAGGTAGACGCTCCCAGCGGCACCGCACTGGCACTGGCAGATTCCATCAACGAGGAATTTAACGGTGAGTATGAATATGTCTATGACCGCAGCAACCGCAGAGAGCAGAGACCGAAGAAAGAAATTGGCATCAGCTCTGTCAGAGGCGGCACCATCGTCGGTGACCATGATGTGATCTTCGCCGGGGCAGACGAAGTTGTAACCTTCTCCCACACCGCCTACTCCAAAGCTGTCTTCGGTAAAGGCGCCGTACAGGCAGCCAAGTTCCTGGCAGGCAAGCCCGCTGGCATGTACAACATGTCTGATGTTATCAATGCAGCGATGTAATTACCTGGTAAAGTCATGAACTGACGAAGTGGATGGATGCCATGGCGATGATGTTTGTCGTAGAGTGTTGACATTTTCTTGAAAAGTGTTGAAGAACAGGGTGGAGCAAACACGATGTTTGCGACAGCCGATCCGCACTACGGATGGTGCGTGTAGGTGTGCCCGTGTTAAGTAGAACAAATGAATCACTTTTCCTAAAAAATTCACACTCGGAGACCTTACACCGAGGCATGGTATCCGTACGCTTCGTGAAGTAACATAGAAAGGTGAATTTCATGAGCGAAATGGAACAGAAGGTTCTAAAGACCCTCTCACACCAATACAAAAATATAGCGGCAGCCTCCACAGAGATCATCAACCTCCAGTCCATCCTGAACCTCCCCAAAGGTACGGAACATTTCCTGACGGATATCCACGGAGAATACGAACAGTTCAACCATGTCCTGAAAAACGGTTCCGGTTCCGTACGCCGCAAGATCGACGAGGAATTCGGCAACACCATCAGCAACAAGGACAAAAAAAGCCTGGCAACCCTGATCTATTATCCAGAGAGCAAACTGGAGATCGTGGAAAGAGAAGAGGACAATCTGGAGGACTGGTACAAAATATCCCTTCATCGTCTGGTACAGGTCATCAAACGTGTCTCTTCCAAATACACCCGATCCAAAGTCAGAAAGGCATTGCCGAAGGATTTCGCCTATGTCATCGAAGAACTGATCACGGAGAAGGAAGAAATCCAGGACAAAGAGGCATACTATAATGAGATCATCCATACTATCATCCGAATCGGCAGAGCGCCGCAGTTTATTATTGCGTTAAGCCACCTGATCCAGCGGCTGGTCATCGATCATCTGCATATCGTCGGTGATATTTACGACAGAGGTCCCGGCCCTCATATTATTATGGATACTTTGTGCGAATACCATTCCGTGGATGTCCAGTGGGGCAATCATGACATGGTGTGGATGGGCGCGGCGGCCGGAAGTCTGGCCTGTATCGCCAATGTGGTCAGAATGTCTGCCAGATACGGTAATCTCGCCACTCTGGAGGATGGCTACGGCATCAACCTGCTGCCTCTGGCTACATTTGCACT
The DNA here is from genome assembly GCF_003480225.1 of Clostridium sp. AM34-9AC. Classification (NCBI taxonomy): domain Bacteria; kingdom Bacillati; phylum Bacillota; class Clostridia; order Eubacteriales; family Clostridiaceae; genus Clostridium; species Clostridium sp. AM34-9AC. The sequence goes on along the minus strand of NZ_QUIU01000001.1, from coordinate 196,818 downwards.
GGAAACTTATGAGAATACCAACTGCGATGCCTTTACCATCAAGTTCAATACCGATTACAATACCAAGGATCTCGGGCTGGACACCAAGATGCATAAAGCAATTGCTATCTTGCAGTTCAAGCTGGAAGGACAGCTGATTATGAGACACCCGGAGTTCCATATGGAAGACCGGATGCTGTTGCATCGGATCGATTTCGAGAAAAAGACGATCTGCGTGGACGGCAAAGAATATCCCATGAAAGACGTGGATTTCCCTACGGTGGATCCTGTACATCCTTACGAACTCACGGAGGAAGAGAGCAAGGTCATGCTGCGCCTGCAGCAGGTGTTCATGCGTTGTGAGAAACTGCAGCGCCATGTAAAATTTCTGTTTTCCAAGGGCGGCATGTACAAGATTTACAACGGCAATCTGTTGTATCACGGCTGTGTCCCCTTGAATCCGGACGGCAGTTTCATGCAGGTGGAGATCTGCGGAAAAGAGTATTGCGGAAAAGCACTGTACGACATTCTGGAATATTACGCCAGAAGAGGTTATTATGCCAAGGAAGCCAAAGAGCGCGCTCTTGGACAGGATATGATCTGGTACATCTGGGCGGGCCCCGGTTCCCCGGTGTTCGGCAAGGCAAAAATGGCTACCTTTGAGCGGTATTTCCTGAAGGATAAGGAGACTCATATAGAAGAGAAAAACAGTTACTATAAGCTGTTGGAAAATGAGGAAGTCATCGGCAGAATCTTAGAGGAATTCGGTCTGGACAAGGCCGATGCCCATATCGTCAATGGTCATGTGCCCGTGGAACAGATCCATGGGGAATCACCCATCAAATGCGGCGGTAAGCTGCTGATCATCGACGGTGGCTTTTCCAAAGCATATCAGAAAAAGACGGGAATTGCGGGATATACGCTGGTATGTAATTCCAGAGGAATGCGTCTGGTAGCCCATGAACCTTTTGAATCTACGGAAGCGGCGATCATCAAGGAATCGGATATTTTCTCGGATTCCGTGGTGGTGGAGAATTTCCCCCGCAGAAAACTGGTGGCCGATACCGATACCGGCAAGGAGATCCAGGAGAATATCTTCTATCTGGAAGAACTCCTGGAGGCTTACCGGGAAGGTACGATCATGGAAGAGGTATAACTTATCTCTGGCCGGCTCCGGTGGTGGCAGTGGTAGAATTGTTGTTACCTGCAGTATCATTACCGTTGCCTACCAGGTCGTTGGTGATATCGGAGACACCGTTTGCGGCATCGTCCACGATATTGCCTACGGTATCACCGGCTTCTCCGATGGCATTGCCTGCATTGTCCAGCATGGAATCATTTTCTCCTACGGTGTTACCGTTGCCGTTCATGTCACCCATAGTGCTGTCGGTAGCGGCAGTTCCGGTCTCTGTGGTCTGCGCCTCTGTGCTCCCCTGAGCAGCAGGAGAGGTGGACGGAGAAGGAGAGGCAGCCATGCTGCCGGAGTTATTGTTGTTCTTGTTGGTGCCACAGGCGGTCGCCATACACAGGTAGACTGTGATGATGCCCAGAACCAGTAATTTTTTCCCGATGTGGGATGTTACGTTATTTGTCTTATTTTTCATAATGTCCTCCATTTCAAGATGCCCGTCAGGGATATTCAGTCCGAACCAAAGGTGGTCGGCTTGAGGGTAGTATGTGCGGATTTTAGAAAATAATTCAAAAAAATAAAAATCATTTGGAAGAAAACGAGGAAAAAGATGGAATTTCGCCCCTGTATTGATATTCATAACGGAAAAGTAAAACAGATTGTCGGTGGGAGCTTAAAAGATCTCGGTGATCGGGCGCAGGAGAACTTTGTCTCAGAACAGGACGCTGCCTTTTATGCAAAACTGTATCAGAAAAACAGTTTAAAAGGCGGACATATTATTTTATTGAATGCCTCGGACAGCCCTTATTATGAGGCAACGAAGGAACAGGCATTGTCGGCCCTGCGTGTATATCCGGGAGGATTGCAGGTCGGAGGAGGCATCACGGCGGAGAATGCGGCAGAGTATCTGGCAGCAGGGGCCTCCCATGTGATCGTGACGTCCTATGTGTTCAGGGAGGGACGGATCGACTATGACAGACTGGACAAACTGGTCCAGTCCATCGGAAAAGAGCACCTTGTGCTGGATGTAAGCTGCAAGCGTGCGGGAGAGCAGTATCTGGTAGTGACTGACCGTTGGCAGAAGCTGACAGAAGAAGCAGTGGATGAGGCACTACTTAAAAAATTATCTGCCTATTGTGATGAATTCCTGATCCATGCCGTGGATGTGGAAGGCAAGGCCCGGGGAATTGAACAGGAACTGGTAAAGTTTATTGGAAATTATACCGGAAATCCAATCACCTATGCGGGTGGTGTTCACTCCATGGAAGATCTGTATTTGTTAAAAAAACTGGGGCAGAACCGGATGAATGTGACCATCGGGAGTGCACTGGATCTCTTCGGCGGCAGCATGAAATGGGAAGATGTACTGACAGTGTGCAGAGAAAAATAGAAAGATCCGCAGGAACCATCATGTGATAGCGCCTGCGGATCTTATTTTTCGTTTATGATTAAAGTTTGGTTACGTTAACAGCCTGAGGTCCCTTTTCTCCATCTACGATATCAAAAGAAACGGCTGCGCCCTCTTCCAGGGTCTTGTAACCGTCCATGTTCAGACCGCTGTAGTGTACGAATACATCCTTGCCGGATTCATCGGAGATGAAACCATAACCCTTCTGATTGTTGAACCACTTAACTGTACCTTTGTTCATAATAGATACCTCCACAAATTCTTTGCTGTCATTTACTTTTTGCAATGTATACAACATTGTCTCAGCAAGTGCATCATAGCACAGCAGGTAGTAAAAGTAAATAGACGATTCTGTAAAATTGCACAAAAATTTATAGGCAATTCCCTTTTAAATACGAATAAATGAAGAAAATCTTGGGAAAATATTACAAAAATGTTAAGAAATGATTGCTGTAAGAGCTTTCCTGTGGTAAAATGGGTTGATATTTAGCGGAGGTGACTCTATGAAAAGACGTAAACATAAGCGAAGATTGAACCATGTGCTGATTCTTACGTCAGACGCAGCAGATGCCAATGTAAAGCAGTTCCGTGTACGTGCATGGATCGTGGAAGTCGTGGTACTTCTGTTGTGTGTATTGATCGGCGGAGTGATCGGCTATTTTATCTACGAGGGACAGCTCTGGGAGAACGCCAGCAGACGGAGCCATGAACAGGTTATGGCACTGGAGGAAGAGAACAAGACACTGAGCGAGCAGAACAGTAAGCTGGAAGCGCAGGTGACGGAACAGGCGGAAGAGATACAGATCTTAAGCGACACCGTAAGCCAGAAGGTACAGAGTGAGAGCGAATTATCAGCAACTCTGGAAAAGCAGAGCCTTCCTACGGAATTCCCTCTGACGGGTTCTGCATCCATGGAGGAAGTAAGTGAGGGCGATCCCATGTGCATATTCCATGCATCGGTGGGAACTACGGTTGTGGCGGCAGCCAGCGGTACGGTCATTGCCATAAATGATGACGAGATCTACGGACACAGCGTGTGGGTGGATCATGGCAACGGTTATGTCACCATCTATCGGAATAAAGGAGATACCACAGTGAATGTGGGGGATTCCGTAGTACAGGGAACTACCTTGTTTGTCATTGGCGAAGATAACGCGGATCTGGGATACCAGATGCAGAAAGACGGAAGTTATATTAATCCTATGGATATGCTGGCAATCAGTGGTTGATTGCGGAAAGGTTTGGAAGATACATGTTAGGAAAAAAGAATGCAGATACAAAAATGAGCACACTGATCGGTGCCGGAGCGGAGTTGACCGGAGATTTTACATTGGACGGTTCCGCAAGAATTGACGGTAAGATTGGTGGTAACGTGACGGTGACAGGCAACCTGATCCTGGGAGCCGGAAGCATAGTCACAGGAGATGTACAGGCTGCATCTGTTCTGATCGGCGGGGAAGTGACCGGAAATATCACTGCACCGGAGAAAGCGGAACTGACAGCTTCGGCCAAAGTGCTGGGGGACATTGCCACAAAGGTGATCGTTATTGATGAACATGCCGTATTCCAGGGAAAAATCGATATGAACCAGACAGTTCCTGACAGAAAAGGTAAAGCCAGAACGGCCAAAGCGGTCCGGGCAGGACGCAAGAGTGCCAAGGCAGCCATCGCAGAAGCTCTGAAGGAAGTGGAAGAGGAAGAAAAGAGAGAAAATCAGGAGACTTCACAGACAGCAGAGACGGTGGAGAAGACAGAAACTCCAGCTGCGGAAACAACAGCAGCCAATACAAGCGAAGCATAAGAAGAATAAAAGATAAAATAAAAACAGGAGCGCCGTTTTTGAGTGCTCCTGTTTTTATTCATTAAGTTAAGAATTCTGTTCCGTTTCCTTTTTCTCCATACGTCCAAAGACCAGCTCGTAACCGTCGTTGCCGTAATTCAGAGAACGGTTTACGCGGCTGATGGTGGCGGTGGAAGCTCCGGTCTTCTCGGCAATCTCCAGATATGTCTTGCCGTCCTTCAGCATGGCAGCCACTTCGAACCGTTGGGACAGAGACAACAGTTCGTTGACAGTACACAGATCTTCGAAGAAACTGTAGCATTCCTCACGGGACTGCAGACACAACACCGCATCAAAAAGGGAATCTACAGCGTCCGTTTTGATTTTTTTATTCATTATCGACACACCTTTCCATAGTTGTAATCAATACAACGCAACTATTAGTATTTTAGCATACTAAAGTTGTAAAGTAAAGGAGTGAAACAAAATAGTTATAAAATCTTCATAAATTCAGAGAACAGAGAAAAGGTGCAACTGTTGACATGTAGTTTTGAATACTATATAATGAATGCATGCAAGAAAACAAGCGCTCGCAGAGCGAGCATTTGTTTTCTTGCATGCATTAACGAGAGAACCGTCTGCGAAGCAGACAGTGGAGTGCGAAGCACGGGTTCTCGAGTTAATATTTTTGGAAACTACCTCACGGAAAGGACAGCAGGAACATTATGGCAGCAACAACAGAAGAATTACTTCAGATGATCTTACAGAGTCTGGAGAAAGTAGAATATATCAAGTCGGAAGACATTCCGAATATTGATCTGTATATGGATCAGGTACTGACCTTTATGGATCGTAAGCTGCGTTCCGCAGTGCGGCCCCAGACCGAAGACCGCATCCTGACCAAGACCATGATCAATAATTATGCGAAGAATGATCTGCTGCCGCCGCCGGTGAAGAAGAAATATTCCAAAGAGCATGTGCTGCTTCTTATTTTTATCTACTATTATAAAGGGATCATTCCCATGAATGAGATCCAGACGCTGCTTAAGCCCCTTACTGACCGCTATTTTCAGAACGGACAGGTCTTTGACCTAGAGAGCGTCTACAAGGAAGTGGTGGTGCTGGAGAAGGAACAGCTGGAGGATCTGAAAAAGGATGTTGTGGAGAAATTCCGCAGAGCAGAGGATTCCTTTACCGAAGTGACCGGAGAAGAGCAGGAGTTTTTACAGAAATTTGCCCTGATCTGCCTGTTGAGCTTTGATGTCTATATGAAGAAGATGATTGTGGAACAGCTGGTAGCGGATCTGGCAGATACGATGAAAGCACAGGAACCGGAGAAGGAAGCTCATAAGAAAAAGAATTAGACCGTTTTGGAAAGTAAAAGGACAATAGAATGAAAGCAATCATGGATCTTCATACGCATACTCTGGCAGCAGGGCATGCGTATAGTACCTTATTGGAGAATATAGATGCTGCATTGGCAATGGGCTTACAGTACCTGGGAATGAGTGAGCACGGACCGACTTCACCGGGAGGACCTCATGAATTTTTTTTCAGTAATTACAAAGTAATCCCCAGAACATATGGCAGAGAAGAAAACACCGGCCGGGTAATACCGAAGCCAGATGGAAGTCTGCGCCTGCTATGCGGCGTAGAAGCAAATATCTGCAGTACAAACGGTGAACTGGATCTGGAAGAGCGCTATCTGCAGAAAATGGATTATGCCATTGCCAGCATTCATCCCTTTGCCTTTACTGCGGGAAGCCGCAAGGAGAATACACTGGCATCTGTCAGAGCTTTTCAGAATCCTTATGTGAAAATACTTGGGCATCCCGATGACGGCAGATTTCCGTTGGATTATGACGAACTGGTGCGAGAGGCCAGACAGGCACAGGCGGTGTTGGAAGTGAACAATTCATCCCTGAATCCCCAGTCTGCCAGACAAGGAGGCAGAGAAAATATTACAGAGCTGTTAAAGACTTGCATGAAGTATGATCAGCCTGTTATAATGGGAACGGACAGCCATATGTGCTTTGCCATCGGAGCATTTGATGATGCAGAGCAGCTGATGCGGGAACTGGAATTTCCGAAGGAACTGGTGTTGAACTATGATCCGGAGAACATCCGTAAGCTGATCAACATAACATTATAGCTGATTCCGCCCGGCAAGACCGGACAAGAATTCAAGCCACAGACGGCAGGCCCCGTAAGAGGGCAGATAGGAGAACAAATGAAAGACGCAAATTGTGGATATTGTATGAGAGGAGAACTGTTAGACAAGTTCGGTATTTTTATCTGTGATCTGAAGGTAAGCAGCCTGATCCTGTTCAAGGAGCAGAGCCATCCCGGCAGATGTATCGTGGCATATAAGGACCATGTCAGCGAGGTCGTGGACATCAGCGAGGAAGAGAGAAGATTATTCTTCGAGGATGTGGCTCATGCAGCCAAAGCTATTCATGCAGCATTCCATCCCGATAAATTAAACTACGGCGCTTACGGTGACACCGGCTGTCATCTGCACATGCATCTGTGCCCGAAGTACAAGGACGGTTTCGAGTGGGGCGGAACCTTTGAGATGAACCCCGGCAAGACCCTTCTGACTGATGTGGAGTACCAGGAGATGATCGACAAGATCAAGGAAAATCTGTAATTACCCGGAACGTTTTCCCTGAGGTTACATAGAATAAATATGTAATTTCAGGGAGGATGAACGATTATGAAAAGAAGGAAAGTAACGGTAGCAGTATTGTTTGTAGTGCTTGCAGCAGCTACGATTACGGGCTGCGGCAGCACACAGCAGACGAACGGACCAAAGAAGACCAGAGTGGTGCTCAATGAGGTAGCCCACTCTCTTTTTTATGCACCGATGTATGTGGCTATCGAAGAAGGATACTTTGAGGATGCCGGGATCGATCTGGAACTGGTGACGGGATTCGGTGCGGATAAGACCATGACGGCGGTATTGACCGGGGAGGCAGACATCGGCTTTATGGGCAGCGAGAGCACCATATACACTTATGCCGGAGGAACGGAAGACTATGTGGTGAACTTTGCCCAACTGACCCAGCGGGCGGGAAATTTCCTGGTGGCCAGAGAACCCATCGATGATTTTTCCTGGGATATGCTGAAGGGGTCCAAGGTTCTGGGTGGCAGAGCCGGTGGAATGCCGGAGATGGTGTTTGAATATATCCTGACGAAGAACAATATTGATCCGGACATGGATCTGTCCATTGACCAGAGCATTGACTTCGGATCCACGGCAGCAGCTTTTTCCGGTGGACAGGGAGATTTTACCATTGAGTTCGAGCCTCATGCCACATTGTTGGAACAAAAGGGTGACGGTTATGTGGTGGCCTCTCTGGGGGAGGAGTCCGGTTATGTTCCTTATACCTCTTTTTCAGCAAAGAAGAGTTACCTGGAAAAGAATCCGGAGATTATCCAGGCATTTACCGATGCTCTGCAAAAGGGTATGGATTATGTACAGGAGCATAGTGCGGAGGAAATTGCCAAGTGTATTGCACCCCAGTTTGCCGAGACCGAAAGTGACACATTGACAGCTATTGTTGCCAGATATCAGGAACAGGATACCTGGAAAGAGGATCTGATCTTCCATAAAGATGCCTTTGACCTGTTGCAGAATATTCTGGAGGACTCGGATGTACTGAAAGAGAGAGTACCTTACGAGGCACTGGTAACTACGGAATTCGCAGAGAAAGCAACGGCAAGATAAGCAGAATAAAATAGGATAAAAAGGGGGAGGATCAGACGTCCTCCTCCTTGATGTGTATATTTTTGATGGCCCATAATTTCAAAGCTTTGGCATTGGTACTGATCTTCTCCAGGGAATCCAGAATATCCTGGAAGGCCGGGCGCTCATCTTCGGAGATGATGCCGTCCTCGGAGATGGCAATCAGGGAAGCCCGCAGGGTGTCGATATCTTTTAAGGAACCCAGTACCTTCAATGCCAGCCGGTCAAAGTCCACAATGTCGACTTCCGATACACTGCTGCGGCCCAGAGGACATTCCCTGGCACAGAAGGAATTGCAAAGCTCCGGTGTATTGTAGGCCTTGGCCATGGCCTTGACTTCCTCGGGATAGGGAACAATGGTGTCCAGTTCGATCCTGGCCAGTCTGGTACGGTCGATGTCCACCAGTTCGGCGGCTTTTTCCCGGCTGCTGAAGTCCGCATTCGTCTCAGCGGCTTCGCAACGTGCGAGATAGTACATATTATCAGCGGCTTTTGTAGCTTTTTTACCCATTTTTCTTTCAACCCTTTTATATTATAGTTTAATCAAACATCTCTAGTATCACAGTTTAGTAGAAAAACGGCACATTGTAAAGGAAAAATGACGATATTTTACGAAAAGCAGTTGAGGGAATGTGTAAAATTTGCTAAAATATAAGAGATGTGAAAAAGAACAGATTTTTCATATAAAAACGGAGGTGCGGTAATGGGTTTAATCAGAGCAGCGAAAGATGCAGTCAGCAGCATGATGGCTGACCAGTGGAGAGAGTATTTCTATTGTGATTCCCTTTCCAATGATGTGCTGGTAGTAAAAGGACAGCAGCGTGTAACCAATGGACGTAACAGTAACACCAAGGGTGTGGAGAACATTATCTCCAACGGTTCTATCGTGGCAGTCAACGAAGGACAGTGTATGATCATCGTGGATCAGGGCGGAATTGTAGAGTTCTGTGCCGATGCAGGTGAATTCGTATATGATTCTTCCACCGAGCCCAGCCTGTTCTACGGAAATCTTGGTGAGAGCGTTAAGAATACATTTTCCAATATCGGGAAGCGTTTTACCTTCGGAGGTAATGCGGCAAAGGATCAGAGAATCTACTTTTTTAATATTAAGGAGATCATGAACAATCTCTTTGGTACTGCAAGCCCCATTCCTTTCCGTGTGATCGATCAGAATATCGGACTGGATCTGGATACTTCTTTACGTTGTAACGGTGAATATTCCTTCCATCTGGTAGATCCTCTGTTATTCTACAAGAATGTATGTGGTAACGTAACAGAGTCCTACACCAGAAGTGAACTGGTAGCGAAGATGAAGGCAGAGCTGTTGACTGCATTGCAGCCCGCACTGGCCAAGATCTCCGCAAAAGGCGTCCGTCCCAGTGAGATTCCCGCACACACTGAGGAACTGACGGAGGCTTTAAAAGATGAACTTTCCGATCTGTGGACCAAGCTTCGCGGTATCGAGATCGTTACTATCAATATCAACTCTGCAAAGATTCCCGATGAGGATGCGAAGACTATTGCTGATCTGCAGAGAACCGCAGTACTGCGCAATACCGGAATGGCTGCAGCTACCATGACTGCTGCACAGGCCGAAGCTATGAAGATGGCAGCATCTAATACTTCTACAGGACCTATGATGGCATTTGCCGGTATGAACATGGCGAATATGGTAGGTGGTATTAATGCCGGCCAACTGTACCAGATGGATGCACAGCAGAATGGTATGGGTATGCAGCAGGCACAGGCAGCACCTGTGCAGGGGCAGGCTCCTAAGATGCAGGCACCGGTACTAGGCTGGACCTGTAGCTGCGGTGCTGCGGATAACCGGGGCAAATTCTGTTCCGAGTGTGGCGCACCCAAGCCCTCCGATGCAGGTTGGACCTGCAGCTGTGGTGCAGTAAACCAGGGCAAGTTCTGTTCCGAATGCGGAGCAAAGAAGCCGGACGGCGCACCGATCTATAAATGCGACAAGTGTGGCTGGGAGCCGGAAGATCCTGCACATCCTCCCAAGTTCTGCCCGGAGTGCGGTGATCCCTTTGACGAGAACGACAGAGTATAATACATACTCAGCAGAATATTTCTACAAAACAGCAGTACAGCGGATGCCTTTTGGCGTCTGCTGTACTTTGCTGTAACAGTTCAGCCAGGAACATATCGAGGGCAGAAATCATGCCTGCATGATTTTGCAAACGAATATGTTCCTGGGCCGAGCGCCACTTCATGAGCAAAGATAGTCACGAAGTGACGGAGAGTACGACAGTGCGGCTTTGCGAATGGCGCGCTGAACTGTTAACAGTTCAGATATGTGGTGCAACTTTGGCACCTGCGTTCCTGAACTTATGCTATACAAACATTACAACAGAATGAAAAACAGAGAGAAACATAAATGAGCGGAAATCTGATTGCAATTATCGTCATATTGGTATTACTTCTGGTGCTTGCAGGAATCATTTATTATGCCTATTGCAACATCAGGAAAAAACTGCGGGATACCTCCCGGATGTTATTCGGAACGGACTCCATGATCGAGGGAATGAAACAGAGAGAAAAGGAAGTGGAAATGACACCGAAGTCGGTCTCTTCCGCAACCAACCTGTACATGCCGTCCATTATGCGGGATTTCCCGGAATTTCATTATGATGAGATGAAGAGCAGAGCGGAGAATGTGCTGACCTCCTATCTGCAGAGTATTACGAAACAGAATCCGGCCCTGTTGTCGGAGGGAACCAGAGAATTGAAAGAACAGCTCAGACTGCGGCTGGAAATGCTACAGAACCAGTCCCAGAAGGAGAGCTTTGAAAATATCCATATTCACAGAACGGAGATCCACCAGTACCGGAAGCAGAGGGGAAGACAGAGTATTGTCCTGCAGACGGCAGTGGAGTATTTTCATGCATTAAAAGAGAACGGAAAAGTAATAAGAGGCAGTGAAGAGCATAAAGAACAGGCCAAGTATAACGTGGAACTGGTCTATATCCAGGATCAGGATATGATCGAGAATCAGGAGGATGCCGGTCTGGGACTGAACTGTCCGAACTGTGGAGCACCGCTTCCGGGACTGGGAGCCAAGAAATGTATTTACTGTGACACGCCGATCGTGGAATACAATCTCCGTGTCTGGAATTTCAGCTGGGTGGAAGAGGTATAGAGAAAGCAAAAGAGGGTCTGCATGGAAGAAAAATGTATGGGATTGAAAAAAGAGGTTGCATTGCAGGAAAAACAGACAGGGGATGTGGACAGACAGCTGGATGAGACCACCAGAGAACTGCATCGGGAGCGGGAAAAGCTGATGGCTGTGATCCGTATGTCCGGAGATCTGATTTTCGAATATGATATTGTAAATGACAAGATGTATTATGCCGGTCCGGGAGAGGGAATTCTGTATTCCCGGCAGATCACGGAGGGGTATACAGATCAGCTGCTCAAAGAAGCCGGGAACCGGACAGAAACGGTAGAACAACAGCTGGCAGAAGCACTGCGCAGTGGCAAGCCGGATATTTATATCGAACTCTGCAAGACTGATGCAGAGGGGAAACCCAGGTGGGTGAAGGTCATCGGACAGACTTTTTATGATGAAAAGGGAGAACCGGAGCGGGTTCTGGGAAAGGTCTGTGACATTGATGACCAGAAGAAAAAAGAGTGGGAACTGCGGGAAAAATCTCAGAAAGATTCCCTGACCGGATTGCTGAACAATTCTACCATCAAACAACAGATCGGTGCCAGGCTACAGAGCCTGAAACGCGGGCAGACTGGGTATCTGGTCGTACAGGATGTGGACAGCTTTAAGAAGATTAACGACACCAACGGCCATCTGTTTGGGGATGCGGTATTGTGTTCCTTTGCGGATGAACTCAGTAATATTTTCCCCGAGGCGTTAAAAGGCCGGATCGGTGGGGATGAATTTGTCTTCTATGTGGAGGACATGGACAGAGAACACCTGGAGGAGAAATTAAAACAGCTGAACCGCTGCATGTCTGACCGTTATGATGGTGACAAGACAGGGCTGCACATTTCCTGTAGCCTGGGCGCGGCGGTGACAGACGGCACGGTGACGGATTACAATCTGTTGTTCCAGTGGGCAGATGCAGCCCTGTATCAGGTAAAGAGCAAAGGAAAGGGTGCTTATTACCTGCTGGATGTCAAGGAAGGTGTGGCATTGCCCGGCAAGAGTTATCTGGACAGTGAAGAGAACAAGGAGGACGAGATTGCCCATAAAGAGGCACAGTTTGAGAGTGCGGAAGATTTGGTATTATTTTGCATGGATCTGTTGGAAAATGTGCCGAATCTGACCAGTGCACTAAAGGTGATCTGTGAGCGGACCTGTAGCTTTTTTGGAATTGATGACATGATCTGTATGGAAGTCAACGAGGCTGGACCAACAATCCGTTATCAATGGAATCGTGAAGAGAAGAAAGATTTTGCCAGAAGAATCCTGAATCCCGGCGTGTTCGAATGGGACAGGATCCGGAAAAAGGCCGATGAATCCGGTGCTGTGATCTACCGTCAGTCAGAGACTCCGGATGTCTACAAGGAAGAGGCGGAGTCCGTGATGATTGTAATGTCCACGGCCGCTAAGGGATTAAAGGCCAGCGTTATTTTCTCAAATCGCCACACAGACAGAAGCTGGCAGGAGGAGAAAAATGCACTGTGCAGAATTTCTCACCAGATTTTTAACCGACTGCGCACGCTGAAGAATGCGGAGAAAGATCAGCGTGAGCTGAACCGGAAACTGAATTATGATGCTCTGACCGGACTGCCGATATATAACAAGTTTGTGGATAAGCTGGAGGCCTATATGGCTGCCCATGGGAAATCAGGATTGTTTTTTGTGTCATCTGATTTTTCAAATTTCCAGTATGTGAACGAAATGTACGGTTATGAAGTGGGAGATAGGATCCTGCATGATTTTGCGATAGCCTTGCAGGAAAAGTGCCAGAACGGCGTACTGTTCTGTCGTGTAACTTCGGATCATTTCGTGGGAGTGCTGAAGGAAGATACGGTGGAGAAGGCCAGAGACAAATATCTGGAATTCACCAATACTTTTGTGCAGAAGACCAACAGCCGCTACGACCAGTGCAATCTGGTCATTGCCACGGGAATGTATGAAATCCTGGAGAATGACTGGTCGGTGTCTTCCATGATGGATAATGCCAATGAGGCCAGAAAACAGTGCAAGACCCAGAAGGTAGACAGTGCGGTGGAAATCTATACAGAGAAGATCCGTAAGAATCTGGAGAATACCAGAGAGATCGTATCTGGTATGGTAGCTGCATATAATAATAAGGAATTTCGGGCGTATCTGCAGCCGAAAGTTTCTTTGCACACCGGAAAAGTAGTGGGTGCTGAAGCACTGGTCAGATGGATCCGGGCTGACGGTTCTATGGTAATGCCGGGGAGATTTATTGATGTCTTTGAGAGAAACGGATTTGTGACCAAGGTGGATTTTGCCATTCTGGATCAGGTACTGGAATATTTGCAGGATGCTTTGGCGCAGAGAGAAGAAGTGGTGCCGATCTCGGTGAACTTTTCCAGAAGGCATAATGAATATACAGACTTCGTACCGAATATTTTAAAACGCCTGAAAGACTACAAAGTACCCAGTGAACTTTTGGAAGTGGAAGTGACGGAATCTGTTTTCATGTCGGATCTAAATAAACTGACCAACAATCTGGAGACTCTCCGGGATAAAGGGGTAGAGATTTCAGTAGATGATTTCGGCAGCGGTTATTCATCCCTGAATCTGTTGTCCAAGGTAGCGGTGGATACGGTGAAGCTGGACAAGCAGTTCCTGGATGACACCATGAACAGCGAACGGGAAGAAACGGCATTGACAATTATCAAATATCTGACTAAAATGTTGAAGCATCTCGGCTTCAAGGTATTGGCAGAGGGGGTGGAGACGAAGGAACAGTTAGACATGCTGCGTCTGGCGGACTGTGACATCGTACAGGGCTATTTTTATGCAAAGCCTATGCCAATCGATGATTTCCGAAAGTTTTTGCAGGAATTTAATGAAAGGGATAATGCGTAATTCATGAGTATTTATGATACCTTAAATAAAGAACAAAAAGAAGCGGTGCTTCATACGGAAGGACCGCTCCTTCTGTTGGCGGGCGCAGGAAGCGGCAAGACCCGTGTCCTGACCCACAGAGTGGCTTATCTGATCGATGAGATGGGAGTAAATCCATGGAACATTCTGGCCATCACTTTTACCAACAAAGCAGCCCAGGAGATGCGGGAGCGTGTGGATCAGATCGCAGGTTTCGGTGCGGATCAGGTATGGGTAGCGACATTCCATGCCACTTGCATGAGGATCCTCAGAAGACATATTGACCGGTTGGGCTATGATTCGAATTTTACCATTTATGATACGGATGACCAGAAATCTGTGATAAAGCAGGTCTGCAAGCGCCTGAACATCGACACGAAGATGTACAAAGAGCGGACGCTGTTATCGGAAATTTCCTCCGCCAAGGACGAGCTGGTGGATGTGCGGGAATTTGAAGTAAAATCCGTGGGAGATTACAAGAAATCCGTGATCGCCAAGGTCTACAGAGAGTATCAGGAGACCTTGAAAAAGAGTAATGCACTGGATTTTGATGATATTATTGTAAAGACTGTGGAACTGTTCAAAAGCTGCCCGGAAGTACTTTATAATTATCAGGAACGTTTCAAATATATCATGGTGGATGAGTACCAGGATACCAATACAGCGCAGTTCGAACTGATCCGTCTGTTGGCGGACGGTTATCGCAATCTGTGTGTGGTAGGTGATGATGACCAGTCCATCTACAAATTCCGCGGTGCCAATATCCGTAATATTCTGGACTACGAGAAGGTATATCCCGATGCAAAGGTGATTAAGCTGGAACAGAACTACCGATCCACCCAGAACATCCTGGATGCGGCCAACGCGGTGATCCGTAACAACAGAGGCCGTAAGGAAAAAGCCCTCTGGACGGA
This sequence comes from Clostridium sp. AM34-9AC, assembly GCF_003480225.1. Lineage (NCBI taxonomy): Bacteria > Bacillati > Bacillota > Clostridia > Eubacteriales > Clostridiaceae > Clostridium > Clostridium sp. AM34-9AC. The sequence goes on along the minus strand of NZ_QUIU01000001.1, from coordinate 181,808 downwards.
AAAAGGAGCAGGCAGCCGGGTACATTTCAGGCAGTTTGACAATGCCTATGAAGAGGCGGAATACATTGCGGACGATATTGCCGACAAGGTGAAAAATGACGGCATTGCCTATGCGGACTGTGCGGTGCTGTACCGTACCAATGCCCAGTCGCGACTTCTGGAAGAACGTATGGTAGTGGAGGGCATTCCTTATCATGTGGTAGGTGGAGTGAACTTCTATGCCAGACAGGAGATCCGCGATATTCTGGCATATCTGAAAACTATTGATAACGGCAGGGATGAAGTGGCTCTGCGCAGAATTATTAATGTGCCGAAAAGAAGCATCGGTGCGGCATCCTTGGAAAAGGTAGCAGACTATGCACAGATGAAGGATATTACTTTATTTGATGCATTGTGTGAAGCAGATCAGATCAAGGGATTGGGAAGAGCGGAGACCAAGATCCGTGGATTTGTGAATCTGATCGAGGTACTTCGCAGCGGATTGTCTTCGTATACATTGCCGGATCTGATCAAATCTCTGCTGGAACGGATCGATTATGCAGAATATCTGCGGGATCAGGATGAGGAATCCGCTGAGGATCGTCTGGGGAACGTAGATGAATTGATCACCAAGGCGGCCGCATATGAGGAGACTCACGACGAGCCTTCTCTGTCGGAATTTCTGGAAGAAATCATGCTGGTGGCAGACATTGACAATGTGGAGAACGGTGACAACCGGGTGCTGCTCATGACGCTGCACAGTGCCAAAGGCCTGGAATTCCCGGTGGTGTATCTCGCCGGCATGGAAGATGGATTATTCCCCAGCTTTATGACCATTGCTTCCGATGACCCGTTGGAGATCGAGGAAGAGAGAAGACTGGCTTATGTGGGAATCACCAGAGCCAAGGAGGATCTGACGCTGACCTGTGCAAAGAGCAGAATGCTGCGTGGGGAGACCCAGTACAATCCGGTGAGCCGTTTTGTGAGGGAGATTCCGAAGGAATTATTGGATAATACCCTGCCGCCCAGCAGAAGATACCGGGACGATGATCTGGAAGATTTTCAGGCGAGAAGAGCCAATGAAGCAGCTCTTCGTGCCATGGGACTGGAGGCGATTGCATCTCCCCGGTCTGGATCCGGCTCGGATAGTGGTTTTGGCGGCTTCGGTAATACCGGCTTTGATCCAAGACCCAAGGCGACCTTAAAACCCCGTGTTACGGCAAAGGCGGATAAACCTTATATTTCCAAGGGCATCAGCGGACTGAACCAGCTGGCCGGACTGCAGAAGGGCACGGAGTTCAAGGCACCGGAGAAACTGGACTACGAGGTAGGTGACAGAGTGCGCCATATCAAATACGGCGAGGGCACGGTACTAAATATCGTGAGAGAACCCAGAGACTATAAGGTGACCGTGGAATTCGACCAGGCAGGGCAGAAGATTATGTATGCGTCTTTTGCAAAACTAAAGCAGTTGTAAGAAATTATAAGAATATAAGAATAAGAAATGTATTTCCTCAAATATGGTTTTTCTATAGTATTTTTGATGAAAATATGGTATCATATAAAGGAATGAAAACAAAATGCTTTGCATCCATAAATACGAATAGATGCAGGAAAGGCAGGTAAATAATATGAACAGAATTGAAAATCTGGTAGATCTTGACAAATTAAATGAGCTGAAAGTCAGCGAACTGAAGAAGCTTAACAAGCTGTTGGGCAAGGAAGTAGAAGAGAAGAAGGAACGCAATGTCCTGGTATGGGTACTGGCGATCATTGGCGCCGTAGCAGCTGTTGCAGCAGTGGCTTATGCTGTATACCGTTTCTTCTTTGCACAGGATTATCTGGAAGACTTCGAGGATGATTTCGAAGATGAAGCAGATGACGTGGAAGAGGATGACGACGACTTCTTCGAGGATGAAGGAGAGAACTAACCCATGAAAAAAGGACAGGTATATGAAGGATCTGTTGTAAGGGTCGATTTTCCCAACAAAGGGATCGTCTGTGTGGGAGATGAGACTGCTGTAGTCAAGAACAGCCTGCCCGGACAGAAAGTCAAGTTCTCGGTGAATAAAGTGCGCAAAGGGAAGGCGGAAGGAAGGCTTTTGGAGGTGACGGAAAAGTCACCTCTGGAAACCGGCCGGACGTGTTCCCTTTTTGGGTTGTGCGGCGGATGTACCTATCTGTCTCTTCCTTACGAAGAACAGCTGAAAGTCAAGGAGGAACAGGTAAAACGACTGCTGGACAGCGTGTTAAACAAGCAGGAGGAAGCCTGGGCTTTTGAGGGCATCAAGGGCAGCCCGAAGGCTTATGAATACCGTAATAAGATGGAATTTTCCTTCGGAGACGAGTATAAGGATGGACCGTTGGCTTTGGGCATGCATAAGAGAGGCAGCTTCTACGATATAGTGACCGTAGCGGACTGTGAGATCGTGGATGCGGATTACCGCCTGATCTTACAGACAGTGAGAGATTACTTTGCCCGGGCGAAGGTAAGCTTTTTCCACAGAATGAGCCATGAGGGGTACTTACGTCACCTGCTGGTACGTAAGGCATCCCGCACCGGAGAGATTCTGGTGGCACTGGTGACGACCTCCCAGGATCCCTGGCAGGGAGAGACGGCGGTGGAAGGAAGCTTGGATGTGGATGCGCTGATCACAGGATTTAAGGATCTGCTGCTTTCCTTGGAACAGGATAAGAAGCTAGCCGGAAAATTCGCAGGAATCTTACATATTACCAATGATTCCATTGCAGATGTGGTGCAGAGTGATCGTACGGAGCTGTTATACGGACAGGAGTATTTTTATGAGGAACTGCTGGGGTTGAAATTCAAGATCTCCACATTCTCCTTTTTCCAGACCAACTCTTACAGTGCGGAGGTACTGTACCAGACGGCAAGAGATTATGTGGGCGACCTGGGCGGCAGTGACGAGACTGTGTTCGACCTCTACAGCGGCACCGGTACCATCGCACAGCTCATGGCACCGGCGGCCGGAAAGGTTATCGGCGTGGAAATCGTGGAGGAAGCCGTAGAGGCAGCAAAGAAAAATGCCGCTGCCAACGGGCTGGATAACTGCGAATTCATCGCCGGAGATGTGTTGAAGGTACTGGATGAAGTGGAAGAGAAGCCGGACATGATCATCTTAGATCCCCCCAGAGACGGCATCCACCCCAAAGCACTGCCGAAGATCATTGCCTACGGTGTGGAGCATATTGTCTACATCTCCTGCAAACCCACCAGCCTTGTGCGGGATCTGGAAGTGTTTCTGGAGAACGGTTACCGCGTGGACAAGGCCGTGGCCGTGGACCAGTTCCCCTGGACCGCAAATGTCGAGACGGTTGTCTTACTTTCCAAGGGCGCTAAAGGTCCGGTGGACCTTTGCTCAGCGCGGACCGAAGTGGAACGGAGCTGATCAAGGTTATGACCGGTATCCGCCGCTGCGGAAAGTCGGTCATGCTGGAGCTGATTCATCCGCAGGTAGCACCTGCCCCGCAGGAATTACAGGATAAGCATTATTTCCGTAAGCATGGTGCAGATGCATATTACGGACAGAATTAACAGGATATCGAGAGGGTATAAAACAGATGAAGATGAAAACAGCACCTATGGGATGGAACAGCTGGGATTGTTATGGAGCGGCTGTTACAGAAGATATCGTACGACGGAACGCTGAATTTATGGCTGAGCATCTGAAGGAGTACGGTTGGGAATATATTGTGGTGGATATCCAATGGTATGAGCCTTATGCTGCAACCAATGAGTATCATCCTTTTGCGGATGTAGTAATGGATGAGTATGGAAGACTGCTTCCCGCAGTAAATCGTTTTCCTTCCGCAGCAAACGGTGCGGGCTTTGGACCATTGGCAGAATATGTCCATTCTCTTGGATTGAAGTTCGGCATTCATATTATGAGAGGGATTCCACGACAGGCTGTACATCAGAACACGAAAATCATGAACAGTGACAGACATGCCCGGGAAATTGCCAAAACAAACAGTATCTGTGCCTGGAATACGGATATGTATGGTGTAGATCCTGAGAAAGACGGGGCACGGGAATACTATAACAGTATTTTTGAATTATATGCTTCCTGGGGTGTGGATTTTATTAAATGTGATGATATTGCACGGGAACTGCCACATGAGGAATCCGAACTGATTATGCTGAGCAAAGCATTGCATGGTTGCGGAAGACCCATGGTTTTAAGTCTGTCGCCGGGACCTGCTCTTTTAGAAAAGGCAGAGCTTTATAAGCAGATTTCCAATATGTGGAGAATCACCGATGATTTCTGGGATAAGTGGGAACTGTTATATGATATGTTTTCAAGAGCAGAAAAATGGTGCACCCATGCAGGTGCAGGGCACTGGCCGGATGCCGATATGCTTCCGGTCGGACCGATACGGCAGGTATATGATGTGAATAACTGGACGAATTTCACACAGGATGAGCAGATCACCATGCTGACACTCTGGAGTATCATGCGTTCTCCTTTGATGCTGGGAGGAGAGCTGACAGGGTTTGACGAATTCACTATGAATCTGGTAACCAATTCTGAAATACTTGCCATGCATGCAAATGCACGGCATTCGCATCAGGTGTGGAGACGTGAAATCGATGGTATAGAGCATGCATTGTGGATTGCAGCAGATACAAAGGGTGGATATTATGTCGCGGTATTTAATCTGGGTGATAAAGACAGTGACATATCCATACCGCTTGCCGATCTGGAGATTTATGATGGAGTAAATGGAACGGAGCTTTGGAGCGGAGAGCACGTGGAAGAGCCAAAGAGCCTTAGTGTGTCATTAAAGAGTCATGGTGCTAGGGCATATCATTTTACGTACAACTAAAAAGCATACTACTGTTAATGTATAGAGATCTTCAATCATGATTTCAGTTTTGAGATTAACCTTATAGTCATTTTCAGCACGTTGGCGATCTTTTTCTTCTTGCCGGTTCTGACTCATCATGATAAGAGGTGCCTGAATCGCAGCTACACAGGACAGCACGAGATTAAGCAGGATAAAAGGGAATGGATCAAAGGCTTTGACGGCAAGCAGATTCAGGACCTCCTCATTGGTCATATCATGGCGAATTTCTTTAAGCACTTCTTTTAATAGTTTGCGGTTTTCCTTCATGCTGGTCTCCTTCTGTTTATTCCCGGTAAATCTGTGCAAACCGGAAATTTCTGATGAATAACATGGTGCAGGATCGTTTTCGATTATTATATTTTACTGTGAGATTGTGATATTAGCAATAGTGAAATGGGGCAGAGAAGAGTTGAAAAGGCAGACGGATAAGAAACAAAGATAAAATAGTAAAAATAGAATAGAACAAAGAAAGAATATGGAGATAAAACAGAAAGGAATAAACAATGAATGTAAATCCTATAACAAGATTGGATTATCCAGATCCGGACGTGATCCGCGTAGAAGACACCTATTATATGGTATCCACAACCATGCACTTTATGCCGGGCTGTGAGATTCTGCAGTCTTTTGATCTGGTGCACTGGGAGCATGTGACTTATGTCTATGAGACGCTGGATCATACGGATGCGCAGCAACTGAAAAGCGGTCAGAATATTTACGGACAGGGCATGTGGGCAGCTTCCCTGCGCTATCATGAAGGCCGATTTTGTATCTGCTTTGTGGCAAATGATACCCGTAAGACTTATTTGTATACTTCGGAAAAAATAGATGGTCCATGGAAAAAGCAGCTGATAGAAGGCTTTTATCATGACGGCTCTTTATTATTTGATGAGGATGGCAGAAACTATATTGTATATGGAAATGATGAAATCTGGATTACAGAATTGAATGAAGATTTGACTGCACCAAAGAAGGACGGATTACATCGTCTTTTAGTCAGTGATCATAAGAACCCGGAGCTAGGCTATGAGGGTTCTCATATTCAAAAAATAAACGGCTATTATTATATTTTTCTGATTCATTCCCTGAGAGACCGCTGGATGCGGACGGAAGCATGCTTTTACAGTGATTCTCTGGAAGGAGAATTCACGGGTGGAGATGTACTTTGTGATGATCGTGGATATTGTGGACAGGGCGTGGCACAGGGAGGAATAGTGGATACGCCGGATGGAAAGTGGTATGCAATGCTGTTTCAGGATTCCGGAGCAGTTGGGCGGATTCCTATTCTGCTTCCGGTTACCTGGAAGGATCATTTTCCGTTTTTTGGACAGAACGGACATGTGCCGGAAGAAATAGAGGTTCACAGTACCAGACCAGGATATATTTATCAGCCATTAGTGGGAAGTGATGATTTCTGTAATGGGCTACTTCCGCGCTGGCAGTTTAATCATGATCCAGATCCACGGTACTATCATCTGGATGCATTGCAGGGAACCTATACAATTACAACACGGGAAGTTTGTACAGAGCTTACACAGGCAGTAAATACGCTTACGCAAAGGATGAGTTATCCGTCCTGCGCAGCTGAGGTTACTGTTGATGCTTCTGCATTGAAAGAGGGAGATATCGCAGGTTTGTGTGCGTTGCAGAGCTGTTATGCTGCAGTTGGCATTACAAAACATCATGGAAAATATGAAGTCCTTATGCTGGATAAAAAAGAAGATGGTATATTGGATATGACGGAAGGAACTGTTGTTGAATCACACCAGATGGATTTTCGTCTTGAAGCAGATTTCTGTAACATGAAGGATGAAGCACGCTGCTATTATCGGGTAAATAAGGGAGACTGGCTACCCATCGGAACCGTGCATAAGCTGTACTTCAAACTGGATCATTTTACTGGTTGCCGGTTTGGTCTGTTCTGCTATGCGGCAGAGGAAACAGGAGGAAGTGCCTGCTTCCGGGATTTTAAGTATTATGATGTTGATGAAATCTCATAAAGATAGAACTGCATAAAATAAGTGTCGGAATTTACTCAATTTTTCCTACTTTGGACATTGGTTTTTACAACGGTATTGTATAGTGAAGCAGAGGAAAAACAAAACATGTTTCAGAGAGGAGAAACGATTATGAGAATTAAGAGCATGATGAAGGGTATGCTTGCTGTTGTAATGGCAATGTCTATGGCAGCATGCTCCGGAGCACCTGCAGCAGACCAGACTTCTTCTGAGTCACCGTCACCGGCACAGACAGAAAGTACAGCAGCAACAGAGCAGGAAACAATCGTAACAGAAGTATCTGCAGAAACGCAGACGCAAGAAGAAACAGCAAAAGCACCGAAATATGTTTTCTGTTTATTGGTGATGGTATGAGCTATCCCCAGTTTCAGGCAGCATCTGACTATCTTGGAGCAATAGCAGATGAAGATTATGTCAAGGCACTTCCGAGCAATAGCTATGAAGACCGTGGAGGAGCAGTACTGGACGGACCGGAAGCAGGATACAAGGTTACCTATACACAGGCTGATGCAGAAGCGGTTACGGCTGAAGATGGAAGGGTTATTCTGATGGATGAGCATCTGTCAGATTCCGACGCTATGGATTATGATATGGATTGTGCAGATGGAGAATGGGCATTATCTGACTATGTACAAAAGGGTATTGAAGTATTGGATAATGACACCGGATTCTTTATGATGTGTGAAGGTGGAAAGATTGACTGGGCATGTTTTCAGCCCAGTCCCGGCAGATTTCCGTCATCAGCAGACGGAAGCGGATTTACACACCTGCTTCTTATGTACATGAACTTGGATTAAAATTCGGTATTCATATTATGGGAAGGAAGAGTTTCATTTAATCAGATGATGAAGGATATTAAGTCAGGAAAAGATACGGATTTTGTTGACGAGCTTATTTTTAAGGTCATAAATGCACCGACCAAGAGAATGAAAATTGAATATGTCTAAGGCAAATTACAAAGCCGCTTATTCTTATTGATTTTAAGAGTAGGCGGTTTTTTGCGTTCTCTTGTACTTGTTTACATAGCACCTTGACAAAGTGGCTAAAACTATGCGAAAGGAGGACGCATCTATGTCAAATCGCAAAAAGACGGTGTTGCCGACAGAGATTGTGACAGCCGTGGAGGACTGCGGCTTTTTTGAAAGCATTCCCCTATGGGCGGTGACGCTCATCGGCGGGCTGTTCATCACAGTGCTGTCGTTCATTATGATAATGTCGGTGTACGGCAGGTTTTTCAAGCTGTACCTTTATACCGCAATCGCTCCCGTCCCTCTTTCTTCTTTGCGGGAGAGCCGAGCCAGAATGTCGGCAGGAGCTTTATCAAGAGTTATTGTGCCGTGTGCCTTGAGGGTGCAATCATCGTGCTTGCCTGCATTATCTTTTCGGTGTTTGCGGCTTCCCCGCCCGTGGTCAATCCCGATGCGGCTGCGGTCACGATGGTGTGGAGCTATATCGGGGAACTGGTATTCAATATGCTCGTCCTTGTCGGTGCGGTTAAGATGGCAGACCGTGTCGTGCGTGAAATGATGGGCTTGTAAGGGAGAAAGCGGATGAAACGTGTATATATATTTAAGGACGGGGTACAGCAGGGAAGCACAGCCACAAAGGAAAGTGCGGTTAACCTTATCCGCCGGTATCAGAAACTGGAAACACACCAGATGCTTCGGGCGGAGTTCAGCATCATTGTGGGAGAGGAAGAATTTATCCCCTATCCGTCGCAGAAGAAGCCGTCTGAGAGAAAATCTGGAATGGAGCGATAGGAGGTGTTTATGATTGAAAGTAAAGATAAATAAAGAACGAAATTAAACGGGCTCATCGCAAAAAAATCATCGCAGAAAAATTGAAAAATCACTTGATATTTCATAGTCAGATGATTATAATACAATGATTTAGATTTTGAAGTCTAAATGGTCGGTTTGGGAATGAAAGGAGATTTTTATGTTTGATTATGTAGAAGATAAGGCATTTCTAAGCCGTATGCGAAATTTATGTGGTGAGATAATGCAGGATTGTTGCCACTACTTGAAAGAAGATTATGATATTGGAGCTATCTTCTATCTTGTAGGGAGCGGTGCAAAGAATCTTATCGTGCAAAATGCTTCGTTGTCGATAGATTTGGATTACAACCTTGAGATTGTAAGATGTGAAGATTTTGAGGATCGCATAAATCTAAAAGAATGTGCGAGGAAATCCTTTAATAAGGCGTTAAACGAGCGTGATTTAGGAGATTGTGAGGATTCAACATCTTCTCTGACTACGGGGGAAATTCATTTTGTTAGAGGAAATCCTACCGAGTTTTCAATGGATGTCTGCATTGTATGCAGAGATACAGAGGAAGATTTTTACAGACTTATTCACAAAAAAACAGGGTTCACTTATCGGGATGAATACTATTGGAACAAAGCCCCTCATTCCGCAGGAATACAGAAAAAGGCTAAGTATATTAAGAAAAGGGGAAAATGGCAGCTTGTCAGAACGCAGTATTTGAATATCAAAAACAGATACCTGCGGCAGAACGACCACGACCATCCCTCTTTCATATGCTATATTGAAGCTGTAAACAATGTATATAACGCAAGAATGAGTTGGAAGTAAACGGAGTAAAACTTGAAGAATCGTCATTTTTCCAAAGATGGCGATTTTTTTGTGCTAAAAAGGAGGTGTTTATGGATTGGAAGTAAAGATAAATAAAGAAATCCGTAATTACACGGAATCCATGTTTTTCGGGCTGTCTATGCGGCAGTTCCTTTTTTCCGCCCTTGCCTGCGGCATACTTCTATGCCCAGAAAGCAGGGCAAAATTAAGAAAACACCCTGCGGGTATCCCTTTATGCCCAAGATGCAGGGCGAGTAATTGACTTTGACCATCGCCCCTTTAAAAATGTGGAAGTCATGGATGAGGCAATGATATCCTTATGGAATCAAAGAGTAAATCATGATGACAATGTGTATATTTTGGGGGATTTCTGCTATAGAAACGAAAAAAGTGCGGAATGGTATCTGAGTCAACTAAAGGGACATAAGCATCTGGTTCTTGGCAACCATGATACCAGGCTGCTGGATAATGAGATTGCAATGGGATATTGTGACTCCATCGATAGGATGATGATGTACGTGTCGGATAGTGGGAAAGAGATATGTCTGTGCCATTATCCGATGTCGGAATGGAATGGCTCTTACAGAGGTCACTTGCACTTTTATGGTCATATTCACGATAAGAGGGATGAAACATGGGAATATATGAATCAGAGGGAGAACGCTTATAATGTGGGCTGCATGTTATATGGATACAGACCGGTACGCCTGAATGAGATTGTGAAGGCGAACAGGACTATATGATTGTCTGCGGAGACTTTGGGCTTTGCGTAAGCGGCGGATGTTCGAAGAATATAGTGCCCAAAAAGGAAGTTCTATGTTATAATTCAAATAACATCAAGGACTTCGCAACACACAGAGCAGATGTAAGGTGGCATGATGAGTAAAAATATATGCAGATTAGATGGAAATCAAATTTTTTTATCCGTACTGAGGGATGATGAGGAGGCAGTCGGCTTATACGCGAAGTGGATGTCGGATGAAACCACCTGTGTCTTTATAGAGCATGCGCATTCTGTGGTGGACATCACCCGGATGCCCGGTTGGGTAAGAGACCATTCTGTCATGCGGATGGGAATTGTCCTGAAAGAGACAGACACATTGATTGGATATTGTCATATTGACCATCGAACTGAGGATATGTCAGCCTGGTTATCCATTAACATCGGAGAAAAGTCGGTGCGTGGAAAAGGCATTGGAACCGAAGTCGTGCAGATACTCTTGCGGTACTGCTTTATGGTGTTGGGAGTGTATAGTGTCCATCTGGATGTACTGGAAACGAACACCCCTGCCATTAAGTGTTACGAGAAGGCAGGATTCAGAATAAGTGGCAGATACCGGGGGCATTGTTACTATATGCGGAACCACTATGACTGGCTGCACATGGATATCTTATATGAGGAATACCGGCAACCACTTGAACCTTAAGGGTCTTCATGCGAAAAGTGTCCGCAAGTTAGCGGGCACAACAAAAAAGTCCGTCGGAGCGTTAAAGCATCGACGGACTTTTGCGTTGCTATTTTACAAAAGTAAAAATCAAAAAAATTACAGAGTCTGATGCACCTCGCGGATCACGGCGTCGGTAAGCTCCGGAGCTTTCGCGGGATCGATGTCATCGGGAAATTCCACATCAATGGTGGAAGCAACCGGCCGGTAGTTCAGACGCAGTGCGTTTTTCTGAATATAATCGGTAGCCTGATTGTAAGTTTCCTCTGTAACGCCATTTAAAGTGATCGTATATAATTTTGCCATAATCTATCATCCTTTCTGTTGGTTTATGAGTTTGTGGAAACATTTCCTTGTTTCTGTATATAGTATATCTCTTTTTATAAAAAAAAGAAATGCGCAAAAATTATAAATATAATAATAGGAATCATTACTATATTTGTTAAATATATACAATATATCAAATAGAAAAGAACTTACAATGATTGACAGAAAGTGTAAATTTCAATATAGTGGAAGAAATGGAAATAAATGTATGGAGGCATCTTACGATTGACTATTGCAAAGGATAAATGGATGAAATACAAAGGAACTTCGGGCAGAGCGGTTCTGACTCTGTGCGGTGTCTACGGGGTGGCATATCTGTTCAGCTTACAGCCGGTGAACCGGATCTATTACAGTGTTCTGAATGTGCTGCTGGCTGTGGGAATCTATTCTATGTTGCAGCAGACGGAGCAAAATCTCCGGAAAATAGAGGAGAAAAGGGACAGGAAGCGCAAAATATGTTATGTGGCAGTGATCAGCTTCCTGTTTGCCTTGTCCATGGTCATGGGATATCAGCTGCAGAATCTGGGAATGACGGATTGCGGAGTCCGGGGCAAAGGGATGATCCTGATCCGTGCGCTGTGCTTAAGTGTTGCCGCATTTCCTTTTGCAAATCTGTTGCTTGACGGGATAGACCGACTCTCTGCGAGAGGAGAAGCAACGATGTCGGGTGGATATTGGAAGTCCGACATTGTATTCGCAGTAACGGCAGTCGTTATTTTCCTGTGCCTGATTCCGGTATGGCTGGCTTATTACCCGATCATCATGTCTTACGATTTTCACAGACAGGTCAACGAAGCGTATAAGGGCCTGGAATGGTTTTATCCCTTGCAGCCCATTGCACATACATGGCTGATCCGGCTGTTTTTACAGATTGGAACGGCCATCGGATCCTACGAGGCGGGAATGGCCTGTATGGCGGTATTCCAGATGGTGCTGTATGCTCTGGTCATGGGGTATGCAACGTCCATGATCTGGCGGATGACTGCTAAAAAATGGCCGGTGATGGTAACAACACTATTTCTGGCGCTTTTCCCATACAACACGGTTTTAGTGGTGTGTACCACAAAGGATACCTTGTTTACCATATTGTTTACGTTGTTCTTTTTACTTTTTCTGGAGAGAAATTATTTCAGCAACGGAAAAAAGAAAATCCTCATGAACATTCTTCTGGTGGCTGAGGGCTGTCTGATGATGCAGTTTCGTAATAATGCAGTATATGCGGTGGCAGTATTTATGCTGCTGTTATTGATCCTGCGGCCGAAAAAGGAAAAACTGGGTATTCTGATTCTGGGGATTTGTCTGGTACTGGGAGAGACCGGAATGCGAAATGTGATCCAGACAGCCATAGGGACCCGGCTGGAGGCTCCGAAGATCGAGGCTTACAGCGTTCCCATCCAGCAGTTTGCCAGAGTGGCATATTATCATGGAGAGGAACTGGAGGCGCAGGATCCGGAGCTGGCGGCATTGCTGGAAAAATATGTGCCGAGAGATCATTGGGATGCTTATTATGCGCCGCTGGCAGATACCATCAAGGGCGCGGTAAATGCTTCGGCATATACGGAGAATTCCAGGCAGTTTTTGAGAGACTGGCTACGAGTGGGCAAACGGTATCCGAACGAGTTCCTGGATGCTTTTCTGGAACTGACCAGAGGATACTGGTTCTGGGATGATTTCTCCTGGGCGGAAAATCTGGGCTATGGCACAGACACAAGGTATGGTGTGCTCTTTACCTATACTTCCTCGGAAATCGAAGGCTATGGCAGTATTGAACATCGGTCGAAATTCCCGGCACTGGAAAAAGTGCTGGAAAAGATCGTCAGTGGTAACTGCTTTAATGAATGGCCGGTGCTTTCCGTTATTTTTCATGGATCTCTATACAGCTGGAGCCTGTTCTTTTTGATGGTGTTGTGCCTGTATCGAAGAAAATACCGGTGCTTCCAGATGAGCTTACTGCCGTTTTTATACTTTGGGACCATGTTGCTGGGGCCGGTAGTGCAGGTACGTTATTTATTCCCCATTATGGTAATGCTGCCGGTACTTGCGGCATTTTTCTCGAGTGACAGGTTGAAGAGCCAAAGCAATGAAAACAGGGAACAAAAGGTTGTTTTTCTGGGCCGGAAAATCTATAATAAGGCTATTGGATGATAATATAAACGGAAAGAGGACCCAATGGAGAATCAGGAGAAGAACGAAACAACTGTGCTTCCGGAGAATCCGGAGATTATGGTAAAGAATCCCCGGATCGGAAAGGTACGGAAACTGGAAGAGGAAGTCAGGCGCCAGAATGAGCTGGAGCAGCTCAGAACCAAACGGATCCGCAAGGAGCAGGAATATATCGAGCAGATGAGCAAGGCGGTGGAAGACCACCTGCGCAATACCAGAGAGGAACAGCGGTATAACGAAGAATTTGAACGGCTGATCCGCAAGGATGTCTATCGGATGCACGGCATCAGTGAGGACAAGCTGCAGGGAATGACGGAGTACCGCAATGCCTGGTATCAGGGAACGGCGTTCGGCATGTTTTTTCTGTCGCTGATTCTGACCGGAATCTGCGGATATCTTCATGGCTTCGGTTCGGAATTGTGTATTTTTATGGCATTTTATACCGCTATTGAGGGAACACTTCTGACCAATGGGAAAAGACAGCATGCATTGTTGGATATGGTGACAAGAATTCTGTATCTGCTGTTGTTTCCGGCCATGCTGATCGTATTTGTCTGTTTTGAACTGGGATTTACGGAGTATGGGATCGTCGTACCGGTACTGACGATTGCCGGTGTGGTGATTCTGGTGCTGGGAGCGGTATCGTACTTTGTGTATGACCCATACCGCCTGGACCGTAAGAACCACAAAAAGGCGGACCGCTATATCCGGGATATAGAAAAAGCCGCTGTCAAGGAAGTGGAACTGGAAGAAAAGGCACTGGCAAAACAGGCCAGAAAACAGGAAAAACTGGAACTTAAGGAAGAGGCCAGACAGGAACGGGCAGCAAAGCGAAGGGAACGGAAGAACCGGAGGGATGAGAAGCTCACCGGCTGGAAGGAAAGCATTCGCAAAAAGCTTCCGGCGAAGAAGAAAGCCACAGAGGAGAGCAGAACGGAGACAGGCATCCCAAAAGAGCCGGAAGCCGTGACGGAGGAAAAGCCGCAGGCAGGTGCAGAGGAGTCCGGGACGCCGGAGACAACCGGACCGGTAGAAAACACAGAGCCTGTAGAGACTGTGGAACAGAAGGATGCACCTGCGGAACCGGAGCAGGGGACACCGGAAGAGACTGGTAAAGCGGAAGAAATTGATACAACAAATGGGGAGGAGAAATAATGGCCTATTATCTGATTGATTTTGAAAATGTAAAGAGCCGAGGCATGGAGGGAGTGGAACTGCTGGCGGAGGAGGATACCGTCTGCATTTTCTACAGTGACAATGCGGACAGCATGACTTTTGACCTGCATCGGAAGTTGAATGAGACGAAAGCACAGATCATTTACCACAAGGTAGCAGTGGGTACCAAGAATGCACTGGATTTCCAGCTGGCAACGTATCTCGGTTACCTGATCTGTGAGCAGCAGAGGGAAGGGATACACCCGGATTACTTTATCGTGACCAAGGACAATGGATTCACCAGTCTGATGGTATACTGGAAAGCACAGGGAGTTCCCGTGCGCATTATCCGTAATCTCTTGTGGGGAAAGAATCCAATGGCGGAACAAAATCTCCTGACCGAAGAAAATGCAATGGAAGTAACGGAAAGTACGGAACAGGAGAGCGTGCAGGCTCTGTCGGTGGAAGCTGCAGAGCCGATGGCAGTGGAAATCACAGAACAGGAGACAGAGAACGCAACAGCGGTAATGACGGAGGAGCCGAAGGCGGAAGTGGATGCAGAGGAGATTGCAGAGCCAGCATTTGTGAGCGTGCAGATCCTGGAAGAACCGTTGCCTGAGATACTGGAACCTGTGCCTGTGGAACCCGTGAAAAAAACGGTAAGGAAAAAGAGCGGAAATACCCGGAAGAAGAATACTGCAAATATGACAGAAAAGAAAACGACGGAGAAAACTGTTGATAAGAAGGCTTCAGAGAAGAAGGCAGCAGAAGAACCGGATGAACTGGTCCAGGCAGTGGAAAAGGTGCTTTCCGACCAGACCATCGTCCCTCAGGTGGTAAAATTCATCCGCCAGTACAAGACCAAGCAGGGAATCAACAATGCCCTGAACAAAGAGTTCAAGGACAGCAAACGTACCAGCGAGATTTATTCCGCTATCAAACCTCTGATCGCGGATAAAAAGGGAAAATGATAAAATAGATCAACAAAAAATTAAAAGAAAACTATTGACATTATAAAATCAGAGTGGTATCTTTGCTATCGAACAGAAAGTGAAATTCGATGAGCAGAACAAGATCTGCATACGGAAGCATTTCAGAGAGCCGCCGGCTGGTGTGAGACGGCATGTGAGTATGACAGACTATCCTCTGTGAGAAGTACACTGAAGCAGTTAAGTAGGTGTCACCGGTATTCTACCGTTATTTAGAAGCCTGTTGGAAATGAAGCATGATTTTTAAGTGTTTCATGGAGATGGGAACAAGAGGTCATGTGATAAAACATGGCAAGCAAAGTGGTAACGCGGAGAGCTTAGAGCTTTTCGTCTTTGAGTGCTTATAAAGCACTGGAGACGGAAAGCTTTTTTGTTTTACGGGCAATCAGAATTTTTCTTTCTGTCACGACAAAACAACAAGACACAAGAAAGAAGGAAACAAAAATGAACAGTTTGGTAATCATTCTGATCGCAATGGTAGTGCTGGTAGCAGGCTATGTCTTCTACGGAAGATGGCTTGCAAAAAAGTGGGGAATCGATGAGAAGGCGAAGACGCCTGCTTTTACCCATGAAGACGGAGAGGACTTCGTGCCTTCCTCCAAATTCACTGTATTTTCTCATCAGTTTTCCTCTATCGCCGGAGCAGGTCCTGTGACGGGTCCCATCCTCGCATCGGTATTCGGATGGGTTCCCGTGCTCCTGTGGCTTCTGATCGGCGGTCTGTTCTTCGGTGCCGTACAGGATTTCGGTGCGCTGTATGCCTCCGTGAAGAACGAAGGAAAATCCATGGGAATGATCATTGAAAAATACATTGGTAAGACCGGCAGAAAGTTGTTCATGCTGTTCTGCTGGCTGTTCACTCTGTTAGTCATTGCGGCATTTACCGATATGGTGGCAGGTACCTTCGTAGGTACCGGACTGGAAGATGCCAGTGTGGCATATGCCAACGGCAGTGCGGCATCCATTTCCATGTTGTTCATCGTTGTAGCAGTGATCTTCGGTCTGATCCAGAAAAAGGTCGGCAAGATGAACGAGTGGGTCAAGGCAGTCGTAGCCATCGGTCTGTTGGTAGTAATGTTCGCTGTAGGTATGCATCTTCCCATCTATGCTTCCAAGACTGCATGGATCTACATCATCATGGCATACCTGTTCCTTGCATCCGTAATGCCCATGTGGCTTCTGATGCAGCCCAGAGATTATATGACCACCTTTATGCTGCTGGGTATGATCATCGGTGCCGTACTTGGTGTGGTTGTGGCTCATCCCGATATGGAGCTGAATGCATTTAACGGTTTTCAGGTAGGTAACAGCAGCCTGTTCCCGACTCTGTTCGTCACCATCGCCTGCGGTGCGGTATCCGGCTTCCACAGCCTGGTATCCTCCGGTACTTCATCCAAGACCATCAGCAATGAAAAAGATATGCCCATGGTAGGTTATGGTGCCATGATCGTAGAGAGCCTGCTGGGTGTGGTTGCACTGGTAGTTGTCGGTGCAGTTGCAGTCAATGGCACGAAGCCCGATGGTACACCGTTCTCCATTTTCTCCTCCGGTGTCGCAGGATTCCTGGAGAAGATGGGGGTTCCCGTAACCGTAGCAACTGTATTCATGACTATGTGTGTATCTGCATTGGCACTGACTTCTCTGGATTCCGTAGCAAGAATCGGGCGTATGTCCTTCCAGGAGCTGTTCCTGGGAGACACCACAGATACCGCAAAGATGACTCCCGTGCAGAGAGTTCTGACCAATAAGTATTTTGCAACTGTGATCACTTTGTTTTTCGGTTATCTGCTGACTCTTGGCGGATACAACAATGTATGGCCGCTGTTCGGTTCTGCGAACCAGCTGCTGGCAGCACTGGTATTGATCGCTCTGGCAGTATTCTTAAAGACTACCGGTCGTACCGGCTGGACACTGTACTTCCCTATGGGAATGATGCTGGTCGTAACCTTTACTGCATTGATCCAGAAGACAGTTGCCCTGGTGAAAAATGTGGCAGCCGGACAGGCTGCCTTCCTGGTAGACGGCTTACAGCTGATCGTAGCCATACTGCTTATGGTACTGGGCGTTATGGTTGCTTACAGCTGCATCCGCAAGCTGTTCGGTGCCGGGAAAAATTCAGAAAAAGAGGCAGCGTAATACAGCAGAGAAATAGCAGATAAATGTAGCACAAAAATATAACAAAGAAATATGGCAAACTAAGAGAAGATATGCTAGAATAGGGAACGGTCAGAGAGCAAAAAAGCTTTTTGACCGTTCTTTTCGTCAGAGTGGAAGCCGGCGGGGAGGATTGTAATGGGAATCAAGTAAGTAACAGGGAAAAGGATAAAAGAAAGATGAAACAGAATATGCAGGATCTGACGGAAGGACCCTTAGGAAAGAAAATACTGATCTTCAGCGTGCCGTTAATGCTGTCCAATCTGTTACAAGTGCTTTTCAACATGGCGGATATTGCGGTGATCGGTCAGTTTGCCGGTTCCCTGTCGCTGGGAGCAGTGGGTTCCACGGCCACGTTGGTCACCATGTTTACCGGATTCCTCATTGGTCTGTCCGGCGGTATCAATGTACTGACGGCACTGTATTACGGGGCAAAGGATAGGGAAAGCCTGTCGAAGACGATTCATTCCGCCGCACTGGTCAGCCTGATCATGGGAGTGCTGTTACTGGTACTGGGAGTCGGCTTATCCGAGTGGATGCTGACAATGCTGAAGACCAGAGAGGAACTTTTGGACAAAGCAGTATTGTACCTGCGGATCTATTATCTGGGAATGCCGGCGCTGGCCATTTACAACTTTGGTAATGCGGTGTACAGCGCAGTGGGGAATACGAAGAAGCCTCTGTATTATCTTGGTTTTTCCGGAGTGCTGAATATTATTCTGAACCTGTTTTTTGTGATCGTCTGTCATATGGATGTGGCAGGAGTGGCATTGGCCAGTATCATTTCCCAGTATGTATCTGCAGCATTAATCCTGCAGGCACTGCTTCACTGCAAAGACATTTATGCCCTGCATCCGGGAAAGCTGCGGTTGGATCCGGAACTTACGAAGGATATCCTGAAGCTGGGAATGCCCTCCGGATTGCAGAACGTAATTTTCCAGTTTGCCAACAGCTTTGTGCAGATGGGTGTGAATTCCTTTGATGCCACCATGGTGGCAGGCAATTCCGCAGCCACCAATGCAGATGCCATGGTATACGATGTCATGGCGGCATTCTATACCGCCTGCGGCAGCTTTATGGGACAGAATTACGGTGCGGGCAAGAAGAAAAGGGTGCGGAACAGTTACCTCATCAGCCTGGCATATTCCTTCGCCATCGGTCTGATCCTGGGAGTGTCACTGGTATTTTTCGGAAGAGCGTTTTTGTCCCTGTTTACCAGAGATGCGGCAGTTATGAATGCCGGTATGTACCGTCTGACAATCATGGGATTTTCGTATTGTATTTCGGCATTTATGGACTGTACCATTGCGGCGGCCAGAGCCATGGGCAAGAGCATTATACCTATGTTCATTGTCATCATGGGCTCCTGCGTGTTCCGTGTAATCTGGGTCTACACCGTATTTGCCTATTTTCATACGATACCGTCCCTGTATCTGCTGTATGTTTTCTCCTGGAGTATCACCGCAGTGGCGGAAATCCTCTATTTCATACGAATTTACAAACAGAAAATGGCTCTCCTGTCGTAAGACAGAAGAGCCATTTTTTGCGTGGTGTGCCCGGCGGTGCATGTCGCTCTTTATATTATGCGGCTTCGGTTTCGGCGGAAACAGAAACTGCAGGGTAGCGTACCGGAAGCAGATGAGCGCGTTCCAGTGCAACATAGATGATGGGGATCAGAATCAGCTGGATAATGATACCGGGGAGGCAGGATACGAAATATCCGGTAGCCCAGGCAGACCAGCTGTAGGAACCGCCTGCAAAGATCAGTGCGCGCAGGATACCGGTGATCACACGGCCGCCCAGCATGGCAATGACCAGAGCTGCATACAGATCAACAACCAGTTTACCGCTGCGAAGAAACTGCATGACCAGACCGCTGATCAGACCATAGAGCCCCAGCTCGATCATCATGACAGGCATATATCCGAAAACGGGCATACCGGTAAGCAGACTGGATACCAGAGGTCCGAGAATGCCGCAGACCAGACCGAAAGGTGCTCCACAGACCAGACCGCACAGAAGCACGGGCAGATGCATGGGGGAGAACAGGACACCGCCCTTGGGAATGGCGTGCAGAGTCATGGGCAGAACTACACATAAGGCAACACACAGAGCAGTGAGGATGCTCTTGTTTAAAACAGTTAATTTTTTCATGGAAAACCTCCTGATAAGATATAACTGTTCAGAGTCTCCATTCGCAAAAAGCCTCTCCGAGGCTTTATTTTTGCTCATTGAGATGACTTCGTCAAATAAATATTGCCATATATTCTTACGAATGCAAGCATTCGACGAACATCTGTCAATATTTAATGACTCTGAACAGTAACAAAAAAGCCAGAACGGCACACTTTTCCCTTCTGGGATAAATATGCCTTCTGGCGTTAAGCTCCTTCCTGAAGCATAATACATAATAAAGGGTGGGCATTTTTTTGTCAAGATAAATTGCAAAAAAGCATTTGCCATGCTATCATGGAACATGTATGTATTATTTTTGGCAGGAGTAAAGTTATGCGTATTATGGTAATGGACGGCCAGGGCGGAGGCGTAGGCAGAAGCCTGCTGGAGGCTCTGAAGGAACGGTTTCCGGAGGCGGAACTGATCGCAGTGGGAACCAACGCCACAGCTACGGCGAATATGATGAAGAGCGGCGTTACAAGCGGTGCCACCGGGGAGAATGCCGTGGTATATAACAGTAAGAGGGCAGACGTGATCGTAGGACCGGTGGGAATCGTCATGGCGGATGCCATGTTAGGTGAGATCACCCCCACCATGGCAGCAGCGGTAGCTTCGAATGATGCAAAACTGATCCTGATCCCCATGAGTAAATGCCATGCCACTATCGTGGGAGTCGAGAGCAGACGCCTGGGAGAATACATTGCGGAGGCTGTGGATGAGATCGCTGAGAACTGTTTCTGAGCTGACAGAGGAATTGCGTGTGCTTCCCACCGGAATGCGCATTATTGCCATTGACGGCAGATGCGCCGCCGGGAAGACAACACTGGCTGCCAGACTTGCAAAAGAACTGGGCGGAGATGTGATCCATATGGATGATTTTTTTCTGCCACCTGCACTTCGGACGCAGGAGCGCAGAAGCGAGCCTGGCGGAAATGTGCACTATGAACGATTTTTGACGGAAGTCATACCGAAGCTTGCATCGGGACAAGCATTTTCCTATCAGAGATTTGACTGTTCCCGCATGGCACCGGGAGACTGGCTCCCGGTACAAAATAACGGTTTTGTATTCGTGGAAGGCGCTTACAGCTGCCATCCGGTACTGGGAGAATACATGGACCGGAAAGTATTTCTGGATATAGACCATGAGACGCAGACGGAGCGGATCCGCACGAGGAACGGAGAGGACATACTACAGGACTTCCTGCAGCTGTGGATTCCGTTGGAAGAAGCATATTTTCAGGCATTTTCCCTAGAGGAGAATACCGATTACATTATAAAACAGACGAAAGGCGAGACAGATGCTGCATCAGTTTTACCCGGATTATGAGGCGGATTCCGCCTATGGCATAGATTACAGAACATTATATGAACAGGGGTATCGCGGAATCATTTTTGATATTGACAATACACTCGTACCGCACGGGGCACCGGCAACACCGCAGGCAACAGAGTTCTTCGGCAGATTGCGGGAATTGGGATTTCAGACACTGCTGTTATCGAACAACAAGGAGCCCCGCGTAAAAAGTTTTGCGGATGCAGTAGGTGCTTCCTATATCTATAAGGCCGGGAAACCCGGAAGAGAAGGTTATCTGCGGGCTATGGAACAGATGCATACCGGGGCGGATACCACACTTTTTGTGGGGGATCAGCTGTTCACCGATGTGTGGGGAGCTAAGAAATGCGGGATCATGACCTATCTGACGAAACCCATTCATCCGAAAGAAGAGATTCAGATCGTACTCAAGAGATATCTGGAAAAGATCGTACTGTTTTTCTACCATAGAGAAAAGCGTCGGAAAGGAAATCAAAATGCTGAATGATATCAATGGCTATACCAGAACCTGCGGACTGATCGGAAACCCGGTGGAGCACACCCTGTCTCCGGTGATCCACAATACCCTGTCCATGGTGCTTGGGAAAAATCTGGCCTATGTCCCGTTCCATGTGGAGACCGGAAGACTGGAGGATGCCGTGAAGGGTGCTTTTGCACTGAATCTGCTGGGAATAAATGTAACGGTTCCCTATAAAAGCGATGTGATCCCGTACCTAGATGACATAGATCCGCTGGCATCAAATATCGGTGCTGTAAATACGCTGGTCCGCACGGAAAAGGGCTATAAAGGCTACAATACCGATATGCCGGGATTGTACCGGGCCATGTGCGAGGACGGCATCAAAGTCAAGGGACAGAAAGTGCTGATCCTGGGAGCCGGAGGAGTAGCCAGAGCGGTAGCCATGATGCTGTTGGATAAGGGGGCGAAAGAGGCCATTATCCTGAACCGTACGGTGGAAAAGGCACAGAGCATAGCGGACGAGGTGAATCACCTCACCGGAAAAAACCGGAAATTTGCAAAAGCCCTGTCTATAGATGCGTATGATACGCTGCCGGAAGGGGAACGCTATCTGGCAATACAGGCCACCAGTGTGGGTATGTATCCGGACTGTGATGCGGCGGTGATCGAGGATCCCACATTTTATAAGAGAGTACACACCGGATATGATCTGATCTTCAATCCACCGAAGACCCGGTTTATGGAACTGGTGGAGGCACAGGGCGGTGAAGCCTATAATGGTGCGAAGATGCTTCTCTATCAGGGAATCATTGCTTTTGAATTGTGGACAGGCTGCCAGGTGGAACCCTGGCTTGCAGACAAAGTCTATGAACGGATGCAGAAAGCAAAAAAGACAGAGGACGGAAAATAAAAAATGAAACACAAACGAAGGAATATCGTCCTGATCGGCTTTATGGGATCGGGGAAGACAACACTGGGACTGAAACTGTCCTATCTGCTACGGATGCCGGTAGAAGACACGGACAAGCTGATCGAGAGACAGGAGGGCAGGAGCATCACACAGATCTTTGCGGATGACGGTGAATCCTATTTCCGGGAACTGGAGACGGAACTGCTGCGAAAATGCGGGGAACAGAAATACGAACGTATCCTGTCTGTGGGAGGAGGCACTCCGGTCAATCCGGTGAACCGACCCCTGCTGCATCAGTGTGGAACAGTGGTATATCTGCGCGTGTCGCCGGAAGTGGTCTACGAGCGGCTGAAAAATGACACTACAAGGCCCCTGCTGCAGTGTGAGGATCCTCTGACAAGGATCCGGGAACTGCTGGAGATCCGGGACAAAATCTATGCGGAATGTGCGGACATTATACTGGATGTGGATAACAGGCATTCCGATGAACTGGCGGAAGAGTTACAGCTGCAGTTACGGAAGCAGAAAGACATACAGAGAAAAAAGGAGAGAAAAAAGATGAAAATTCTGGTGATCAACGGACCGAATCTGAATTTTCTGGGAATCCGTGAGAAAAAGATCTACGGAACACAGGACTATCAGTATTTACTGGATCTGATCGACAAAAAAGCAAAAGAAACCGGAGAGGAGATCCAGGTGTTCCAGAGCAACCATGAAGGAGCCATCATCGACAGGATTCAGGAGGCATATTCTGACGGAACGGAGGGGATCGTGATCAACCCCGGTGCCTACACCCATTACAGCTATGCCATCCGGGATGCTCTGGCAAGCGTGGATATTCCCAAGGTGGAGATTCATATTTCCGATATTACGAGCAGAGAAGAGTTCCGCAAGATTTCTGTGACAGCACCGGTATGTAACAGGCAGATTTACGGACAGGGACTGGACGGTTATCTGCAGGCTATCGATTTCCTACGAGAGAACAGGCAGTAGTTTCCCGAGAAATTTGAAAAAATTTTTCAAAAGTAGTTGAAATGTGCATGTTTTTATATTAAAATGTTAAAGAATTATGACGTGAAAATATTTAGGAGGAATACATTATGATTTCTGCAGGTGATTTCAGAAATGGTATTACCATTGAGTATGATAACAATGTTTACCAGATTATCGAATTCCAGCATGTTAAGCCGGGAAAGGGCGCAGCTTTCGTAAGAACCAAGCTGAAGAACATCAAGAGTGGCGGTGTAGTAGAGAAGACTTTCCGTCCTACTGAGAAGTGCCCTCAGGCGCGTATTGATAGAAAGGATATGCAGTATCTGTATGAAGATGGCGATCTGTACTACTTCATGGATACTGAGACTTACGATCAGGTTGCACTGAACTCTGAGACTGTAGGCGATGCACTGAAGTTCGTAAAAGAGAACGAGATGTGCAAGATCTGCTCCCACAATGGCAGCGTATTCTCCGTGGAGCCTCCTCTGTTTGTAGAACTGGAGATCACTGAGACCGAGCCCGGATTCAAGGGTGATACCGCTACCGGTGCCAGCAAGCCTGCTACCGTTGAGACCGGAGCTACTGTTGCAGTACCTCTGTTCGTTAACCAGGGCGACAAGATCAAGATCGATACCAGAACCGGTGAATATCTGTCTCGTGCATAATTGTTGAGACTACCACTGTTCTGAGCAATATCCGATAAGAGAACCTGTAAGGCAATAAGTTATCCTGTTTCGGGATGGCTTATTGCTTTTGTTATTTTCTACATTTTTACACCGGAAATACCACATGGGAAAAAGCAGGAGGGGAGCCTGCTTCGGAGAGGCATGGAGGTATTCTATGGAGATTTCTACATTTAAAGTAAAGGTACAGAAGGCTGTCAGCGAAGTGTTGGGACAGGAGTATACAGTGGAACTGCGGGAAGTGCAGAAGAATAACGGAGTGCTGCTTCAGGGACTGATGATCCGTAAGGGACAGGACAATGTGACACCTACGATTTATCTTAATTCCTTCTGGGAAGCTTATGAGGGTGGCGTGACCTTTGCAGATATTATTAAGAAGATCATCAGTATCTATAAGGAGGACGGAATCGGCCGGAAGATCGATGTTTCCTTTTTTCAGGATTTTGAGAAGGTAAAGGAGAAACTGTGCTTCCGGCTGGTGAACCGGGAGAAGAACCGGGAGCAGCTGGAAAAAGTGCCGTATATTCCGATACTTGATCTGGCAATCTGCTTCTACTATGCGTTTGACGAAGCAGGAGTGGACAACGGTATGATCCCCATCTACAGATCCCATCTGGACAACTGGAAGGTGACAGACAGGGATCTGCTGGAGATTGCAGTGAAAAATACCCCCAGACTGTTTCCCGGTGAGACCATTCCCATGGAGGATGTGCTGGGAGACGCACTGCAGGAACTTCCGGAGGAAGTCCGGAGGGAATTTTTGAGGAAGGTATCCATGATGATCCTGACGAATTCCCGCAAGACTTACGGTGCCTGCAGCATCCTGTATCCCGGGATGCTGGAGCAGCTGGCAGAGCGTATCGGCGGCGATTATTACATGATCCCCAGTTCTGTTCATGAATTCCTGCTGGTTCCCAGGGAACGGGAACAGGACAGGGAAGAACTGAAGAAAATGATCGCAGAAGTGAACCGGACGGAGCTGCCGCCGGAGGAAGTTCTGTCGGACCATTTATATCTGTATTGCAGCCGGGAGAGGGAAGTAAGGATAGTGTAGAATACCGGAGTGAATATTATGTTTGAAAAAAACTAAATAATTCCAACAATTTAAACTGGACATATGTAGTGTTTTATGATATTATAGTCGAGGTGATGTAACAAATTTGTAATATTTGCATCCGTAGTCTAATGGATAGAACGGAGGCCTCCGACGCCTTTAATGCAGGTTCGATTCCTGTCGGATGCATTTACATCACCTTGATTATAGGGAGAGAGATGAGAGAAGCCGCTTGCGGCTTTTTGCGATTAAAGAACTTTTTTTCAGAATTTGGAAAGGACGCAATATGTGGAAAGAAAAATTACATTTTCTTGGAAACTATATCATAAAGCATAGTAAAGTAGTTTTGCCGGCTGTCGTTGTTGTGGCAGTGGCAGTCACCGTATCCGTAAGCCTGAGTATGAACAACCGTCACCGTGAGGAGCAGCAGAACGCAGAGAGCGCAGCGGCAGTGTCCAGTGAGATTGCTACGGAACCGACAACAGAGGATGTACCTTTGGTAGCAAATGAGGAAGGTGCGGTATATACTCTGGTAGCTACTTATTATAATGCCATGGCGACCGGTGATGAGACAACGTTACGTTCCGTTTGTGATGAGATCTCCGACAAAGACATGTATCGTTATCTGGAACTGGCACAGTATATTGATTATTATCCGACTTTGGAGATCTATACCAAGACCGGCCCGGAAGAGGGTTCGGTGATCGCTTATGTATATTACAAGATTGCATTTGTGGGTCATGAGGAAGAGGTGCCCGGTTATCAGGCACTTTATATCTGCACCAATGATCAGGGAGAAATGTATATCAAGCGCGGCGAGAACAGTGAGGAAGTCAACGATTATATCAAGACGTTAAGCACGCAGGATGATGTTGTGGAATTTAACAACAAGATCACAGTGGAATACAATGAACTGATGGTAGATCATCCGGAAGTATTGCAGTATATCAGTGAGCTGGATTCTCAGGTAAGCATTGCCGTAGGAGAGAAGCTGGCCAATCAGGTAGCCGGAGATCAGAATACAGATACCTCTGCGGAAGGCGGTGATCAGGCGGCAGACGGTCAGGATACTTCTGCCGAAGGCACAGAGCAGCCCGCAGAAGAGCAGGGACCGCAGTATGTGACGACAACTACTACCGTAAATGTCAGAAGCTCCGACAGTGAGCAGGCGGATAAGCTGGGTAAAGTGGCAGGAGGTACGAAGCTTCAGGTACTGGAGCAGCGCGCCAACGGTTGGACCAAGGTAGATTATGAAGGTAAGGAAGGCTATATCAAGACAGAGTTCCTGCAGCTGGCAGAGAGCGCAGCCGGTGCCGAGACCATCGGAACCGTGACCGCTACCACCAATATCAATGTACGTGCATCCGCCAGTGAGACTGCAGATCGTCTGGGAGTTCTTTCCGGTGGCGATTCCGCGGAACTGGTCGGCACAGAAGGCGACTGGAGCAAGATCAGGTACAATGGCCAGATCGGATACGTCAAGAGTGAATATGTACAATAATGAGCAGTGCCAAAAAATGAAGCGGCAAAAATCTGACTGCTTGCAGGCAGGATTTTTGATGATTCTTTTTTGATAGGGCGAATGCCCGACAGCGAAGAAACGCGAAGCTTTTTTGAGCTGTACACTGCGGAATGAGGAAGAAGCGATTTGCGGAAGCAAATCAGCGGAATCCGAATGTAGGTAGAATTGCGAGAGCGGCGAAGGCAGCGGAGCAATTCGTATTGCACGGCGAATGATAGGGCGAATGCCCGACAGCGAAGAAATGCGAAGCATTTTTGAGCGGTGCACTGCGGGCTTGGAATAAAATAAGAAAATTCAGGGAAAGCTTCTTACCAAAAACGGTAAGGAGCTTTTTCTATGAATAAAACAGGAAATCACAATCTGAAGAAACAGGAGATCAACATCTACCGGGAGATCCAGCGTAACACGGAAATGGCCATGAAGGCCCTGGATGCCGTTACGGACAAAATCTACGACGACAGGCTGGCAGCCGTGGTGGCGGAACAGGAATTACAGTACTCCAGGCTGCATGACAGGGCAGTGCAGAATCTGGTGGAGGGCAAGGCCCAGACCTACCGGGAGAATGCCATGGAGAACATGATGCTGCGCTTTGGAATCGGTTATAACACCCTGCTCAACACCAGCACAAGTCATATCGCAGAAATGATCATCAAGGGCAGTAATAACGGTGTGCTGGAGATGGAGAAGGTGTTGGCACATAATGAAGAGTTTGCCGGAAGCCCCTGCCGCAGTCTGGCGAAGGAACTGATCGAGATGGAGAATGCCAACATCCGGACTCTGAAAGAATATCTATAGCATACAAAACGACCGCTTTCGGCAATTTAGTGTACACCATAACGCACAAATTGTATACTTGCATACCTTTTTGTGCAATTTTTATAGAAAATGGCCAAAAACTTTTACGATTTAGTGAAATAAAGTTTATTGTACAATTAAAAAAGTCGTTTTATAATAAAGCATATGGCAACCAGGTTGTCATGAATCTGTATACCAATTGAAGGAGGACATTCAAATGTCATATGTTGATGAAGTATTTGATTTGGTAGTCGCAAAGAATCCTGCACAGCCCGAGTTCCACCAGGCAGTCAAAGAGGTTCTGGAATCTCTTCGCGTGGTGATCGAGGCAAATGAGGAAAAATATCGTAAGGATGCTCTGCTGGAGAGATTGGTAACTCCCGAGAGACAGATCCTGTTTCGTGTACCCTGGGTGGATGATAAGGGTCAGGTACAGGTAAACAACGGTTTCCGTGTACAGTTCAACTCCGCAATCGGACCTTACAAGGGAGGTTTACGTTTACATCCTTCCGTTAACTTAGGTATCATCAAGTTCCTTGGTTTCGAGCAGATCTTCAAGAACTCTCTGACCGGCTTGCCTATCGGCGGTGGTAAGGGTGGTTCCGATTTCGATCCCAAGGGTAAATCCGACAGAGAGATCATGGCTTTCTGCCAGAGCTTCATCACAGAACTTTACAAATATATCGGAGCAGATACCGATGTTCCTGCGGGTGATATCGGTACCGGCGCAAGAGAAATCGGTTATATGTACGGACAGTACAAGAGACTGACCGGCCTGTATGAAGGTGTTCTGACCGGTAAGGGCTTAAGCTATGGCGGATCCCTGGCAAGAACCGAAGCAACCGGTTATGGCCTGCTGTATCTGACCGAGGAGATGTTAAAGTGCAATGGCAAGGATATCGCAGGCAAGACCGTGGCTGTATCCGGTGCCGGTAACGTAGCAATCTACGCTATCCAGAAAGCAGAGCAGTTAGGTGCCAAGGTAGTTACCTGTTCCGATTCCACCGGCTGGATTTATGATCCCGAAGGAATCGATGTAGCACTGTTGCAGGAAGTAAAGGAAGTAAAGCGTGCAAGACTGACCGAGTATGCTGCTGCAAGACCCAGCGCACAGTATCATGAGAAGAAGAATGGTGAGCATGGTGTATGGACCGTGAAGTGTGATGTAGCTCTTCCTTGCGCAACCCAGAACGAACTGGATCTGGAGGATGCAAAACAGCTGGTTGCTAACGGCGTATTCGCTGTAGCAGAGGGCGCTAACATGCCTACCACCATGGAAGCTACCGAGTACTTCCAGAAGAACGGCGTTCTGTTCTGCCCCGGCAAAGCATCCAATGCAGGTGGTGTTGCTACCTCCGCTCTGGAGATGAGCCAGAACAGTGAGAGACTTTCCTGGACCTTCGAAGAGGTTGATGCAAAGCTGAAGACCATCATGGTTAATATCTTCCACAATCTGGATGATGCAGCCAAGAAGTACGGCATGGAAGGTAACTATGTAGCAGGTGCTAACATCGCAGGCTTCTTGAAGGTTGCAGATGCTATGACTGCACAGGGTATTGTATAGGAACATCTGAAAACATAAGGTATATCATGAGCACCGGATCGAATGTGAAAACGTTTGATCCGGTGATTTTTTTATGCAAAAAATAACCCGCCCCTGTAGCTGCGTGGAGCAGTGGTACAGGGGCGGGTATTGTTATTTCTATGGTATTCTATGGTTCACATATTATTCTTCTGTCTGCGGCTGCGCTGCAGCATTACGGGCATTGATCTCGGCCTGTTGCTGGTTGATCACAGATTCGTAGTCAGGATTGGCAAAGAAGGTTGCATCATGCTGACACTGACTTCTGGTGTTCGGTGTGCTGACAGTCTGCGTGCCATCCGGATTGTTGATGATGACAGTGGAGCCCTGCTGTAATGCAGGATCTTCTACCAGAGGCATGGTGGCAACACCGGTGTACTTGAACGGGCAGTCAGGGCTTGCGGGTAATCCGTCGTAAGCACAGATCTCGCCCTGATAGTGTACATCGCAGCTTTCCGTTGGTTCCGTACCCTCAGCAAAATACTCTGTATATACACAGCCATCGCAGAGACCGGGAATCGGGAGCTTGCCGGACTGGGAACATACCGCTACCTGTACAATACCGGAGGGAACCGGGAACTGGGTGTTAGGCAGATCCTCATGAACACGCTTCATAACCTTACGCCATAAGGTCTTGGAGACACCGTCCTCGGCACTGTTCAGGTCAACATTGTTGTCGTACCCGGTCCAGGTAGCAGCGGTGTAGTAAGGGGTATATCCTACAAACCAGGCATCGGTAGGTCCGGTAGTAGTACCGGTCTTACCGGCGATAGCCATACCGCCGAAATTTACACGGCCACCGGTACCGGAGGTAACTACATCCTGCATAGCACTGGTCAGCAGGAAAGCGGTGGTCTCCTTGATGACCTGTCTGGTAGCCGGATTGGTGTTGTCCAGAATTACATTGCCATCGGAATCGGTGACCCTGGTGTACAGCTTCGGGGTGACATAAGTACCGCCGTTGGCAATAGCTGCGTAGGCACCAGTCAGTTCGTAAGGAGTAACACCGTAGGTCAGACCGCCCAGAGCCAGGGACTGGTTCACGTCGGACTTGATCTCGTTGCCGACCTGCACACCGTCGGTCAGAGTGGTAAATCCAAAGTTCAGCAGATAATCATAACCAAGTCTCGGAGTGATCACCGTGATGTTCTTAACTGCGATGATATTCAGGGAGTCACGGATCGCACTTCGGATATTCTGGATGCCCCGGTAACCGGTCTTGTACCAGTTACGAACGGGAGTACCGTCTGCATAGTTAAACGGTGCATCGTTGTATACAGTAGCCAGAGTCTTGCCGGCACTGTCCAGAGCGGGAGCGTAGGAGGCCACTACCTTGAAGGTGGATCCCGGCAGACGCTTGGCACTGGTGGCGCGGTTCAGGGTTCTACGGCCCTCCTTGGCACCGCGGCCGCCGATCATGGCTACCACATAGCCGGTGTTCTGCTCCTCAATGACCATAGCGGACTGGGGCTGTGGAGTCATGGAAATAGTTTCTTCGTAATTGTCCGCATTGTCTTCCACACCCAGCTGCGCCAGCATTGCAGAACGGTAAGTGTCTACGGCCGCATAGGCATCGTCCTGGGAAGAGAAGATCAGGTTGAATTTCTTATTCTGGTTCTGCTTGAACCAGGTCATCATGTTTTCTTTACTGAAGTTATTCTTGGTACCGTCGGGAGAGATAATGGTAAGAGCATAGTTCAGATACCATTTTACATTCTCCGGGTAGTTGGAAGCATCTGCGTATTCCTCGTTCAGAATATTCTGGATCTTGGGATCTAACGTGGATTCCACACGTAAACCGCCGGAGGTCAGCAGTGTCTCTGCCATGGTTTCATTATAGCCGGCCAGGATCAGATCCTGTTTTACCTGTTCATATACCGCATCGGAGAAGTAGGAACCTGTGGTGGCATTGGCCTCCTGATAATCGATGTCGTACAGGCCGATCCGCTCGTACACAGCATCGGTATCTGCCATGGCTTCGTCGTATTGCGCCTGGGTGATGAAGCCAAGCTCCAGCATTTTCGTCAGACAT
Source organism: Clostridium sp. AM34-9AC (assembly GCF_003480225.1). Lineage (NCBI taxonomy): Bacteria > Bacillati > Bacillota > Clostridia > Eubacteriales > Clostridiaceae > Clostridium > Clostridium sp. AM34-9AC. The sequence continues at coordinate 150,575 of NZ_QUIU01000001.1, read as the reverse complement.
TTCTCACGACGTTTTACATTCTCTTCCGGATGACGGATGGGATTGTATTTAGAAGGATTCTGCGTGATACTGGCAATGACCGCACATTCGGAAATGGTCAGTTCGCTGCAGTGTTTACCGAAGTAACGTAAGGAGGCGGATTCCACACCCAGGGTGTTCTGACCCAGGTTGATGGCATTCATATAACGCAGCAGGATCTCGTCCTTGGAGTAGTACTTTGTAATCTCCAGTGCCAGGTACTGCTCCTGAATCTTACGTTTGATTTTTTTGATCTTGTTATTACCCTCGGAGGTCCAGTCCGTAAAGACGGTATTTTTTAGAAGCTGCTGGGTAATGGTACTGGCACCCTGGGCTTCTTCACCACCGGTCTTAAAAAACTGGTAACCGGCACGGATAATACTCTTGAAATCAATCCCGTTATGCTGATAGAAGCGTTCATCCTCAATGGCTACGAAAGCCTTGCCCATGTAGTCGGGAATCTCGTCCATGCCGACGGAGAGACGGTTGGAGTTGGTACTGACGTACTGGTCGATCTCGTTGCCCTCTCTGTCATAGACGATGGTAGCTTCGCCGACTGCCACGACATCCGACAGACGGATCGTGGGGGTGGAGGAGAGGATGCCGCGGAAAACACCGATACCGGCGGCTACACCGCAGATGCCGATGCCTACGACAGCTGCCAGCATGACCTTGACACAGGTCAGAGCGATTTTTCTTCCCCATTTTTGTGATTTAGAGTTGAGTGTCTTTTGCTTCGCACGGACACCTTTTTTACCATAATTCATAAAACAAGTCCTTTCTGTCTGAGATACAGACGAAGACATTATACCAAATAATGCTATGTAAATAAAGGCTTTTTAGAATTGTTTCACATTTTGGAGAAGTTATGCTACACTGAAAAAGAAAGCAAAAGAAAATAAGAATTTAAAAATAAGTGAGGCCATACATGGGTGACATGACAGCAACAGATAACTATAGAGTCCTTTTGTCCGGCGGAGAAGGTGAGATCGTGGAGAAAAAGTCCCGCTTTATCTCTACGATCCGCAAGTGTGAAACCGAGGAAGAAGCAGTGGCTTTTATAGAAGAAATGAAGAAAAAATACTGGGATGCCAGACACAACTGTTCTGCATTTATAATAGGAAGCAGAGGCGAACTGACCCGGTGCAGCGATGACGGGGAACCCTCCGGAACGGCGGGGCGTCCGATGCTGGAAGTATTGACCGGATCCGGTATCCACAATATTGCGGTGGTAGTGACCAGATATTTTGGTGGCACATTGCTTGGCACCGGCGGCCTGGTGCGGGCCTATACCCAGGCGGTGAAGGAGGGGCTGGATCATTGTGAGACCGGCATTATGCGGAAGGGCTGCGAGCTGGAAGTGACAACGGATTATAATGATGTTGGAAAGCTGCAGTATTATTTCGGACAGCAGGGCATCGTTCCTGCGGACAGCATCTATGCGGAAAACGTAAAATTTATTTTACTTGTCCCGGTGGAAAAAGAGGATAGTCTCAGGAAAAACCTGACAGAAACCACCTGCGGAAAGGTAAAAATTGAGAAATTGAAAGAAACTTATTTCATTGACAAAGAATAGTCATAAAGTTAAAATATTATTAACAATTCAGAACCATTAAATATTGACGGATATTCGTCGAATGTTTACATTCGTAAGAATATATGTCAAGAGCAAAAGGAAAGCCTCGTAGAGGCGATTTTGCGAATGGGGTTCTGGATGGATCCTACAGAAAGGTGGTGGTTTTTATGAAGTGTACACAGAAGAGTTCTGACAACCCACTTCCGGGGCGAAGTTACTGCATAAGTTACACCCATAGAAAACATCATAAGGAGGATCATCATGGAACAGATCAAAGAACTGGAAGAAGTCTTAGAGCTTCTTAACACCAAGCAGTATACCAAACTGCGCCAGTATCTGGCTGAACTCAACGATGCCGATATTGCAGGACTTCTGGAAGAACTGGAAGAAGAGGATATGCTCAAAGTCTTCCGCATTCTTCCCAAGGACCTGGCGGCAGACGTTTTTTCCTATTTAGATATGGACAATCAGCAGAAGATCATCACCTCCCTGTCAGATAAGGAAGCAACGAACATCATCAACAACCTGATGGCAGACGATGCGGCTGACCTGTTGGAAGAGATGCCTGCCAACATTGTCAAAAAGCTTCTGACCAACGCAAGCCCTGAGGTACGCAGAGATATCAATCATCTGCTGCGATATCCGGAAGATTCCGCCGGAAGTATCATGACGGTCGAATATGTAGACCTGAAGGAGAATCTGACGGTGAATCAGGCCATCGAGCGGATCCGTAAGGTAGGCCTCGACAGTGAGACCATCAATATCTGTTATGTCTTAGATGCCCAGAGAAGACTGGTGGGAACCGTGGCCCTGCGTTATCTGCTGCTCATGGACGGTGACGAGATCATCGGTGACATCATGCATGAAAATGTCATCTCCATCAATACGCTGATGGACCAGGAGGAAGTTGCCAGACAGTTCAAAAAATACGACTTTACAGCCATGCCGGTAGTGGACAATGAGAACCGGCTGGTAGGTATTATCACCGTGGACGATATCGTGGATATCATCGAAGAAGAGACCACGGAGGATATGGAAAAAATGGCGGCTATCGTGCCCAGCGATAAGCCTTATATGAAGACCGGGGTATTTGAGACCTTCAAAAAGCGTATTCCCTGGCTGCTTCTTCTGATGGTGTCAGCTACCTTTACCGGAGCCATCATTTCTTCTTTTGAAGATGCTCTGAGTGTGTGTGCGGTACTGGTGGCATATATCCCCATGCTGATGGATACCGGCGGTAATGCCGGAAGCCAGGCGAGCGTTACAGTCATCCGTGGATTGTCCCTGAATGAGATCGAATACCGGGATGTGCCGAAGGTCGTATTCAAGGAGATCCGCGTGGCACTGATCTGCGGTATTACACTTTCCGCAGCGAACTTTGTAAAATTACTGTTATTGGATAAAGTAGGGGTGCTGGTGGCAGCATCCGTGTGCCTGACTCTGGTGGCGGCAGTAGTGATCGCTATGATTATCGGATGTCTTCTGCCGATCCTGGCGAAACGGCTGGGATTCGACCCTGCGGTCATGGCGAGTCCGTTCATAACGACCATCGTCGATGCAATGTCATTACTGGTATATTTCCGTGTGGCATCTGCAATTTTAGGGTTATGATAAGAGAATAAATGATAGGTAAAGCGTCTGCCTGAAAGCAGGCGCTTTTGACATTTTTTTGACAGGATGTTTTTTTTTAAGTACTTTTCAGCAAGCTCTTTGCAAGGATGTAAATTTTTGTTAGAATCAAGATAAATGTGAAATGTAACCGCTTTCGTTAATCTTTTTCTTAAGAGAATATTCGGGAACAGCAAAAGCAACGGAGGAATGAAATATGAGATATTTTTTTGAATCTAAAGTAGAGAAAAAGGATGTAGGATACACCATTCAGATTCCTTTTAATGTATGGGAAGTATGCCATCAGAGAGAAGTCATCAAGGGAGATATCGTTCTGGATAACAATATCATTCAGTGCGAGCTTCATCCCAAGGAGAAGGGCAATTACGAGATTGTGATCACCGATGAAGCTGCTGTAAAAGTAGAACTGGGTGTGCCTCACAAGATCCTGTTACATATTAACGGTTCCCTGATCCGTATGGATCAGAACAGCCCTTACAGCTTTGAGAATCCAATCCGCAAGATCGACAGCATGAACGTGATCATCCAGCCCGAAGACGGTCTGTGCGGTCAGGCTTGTGTCGCAATGTTAGCCGGTGTTACTATCGCAGAGGTGATCAGCGTGATGGACTGCAGAGAGTGGCAGGCTACCATGGGCCGTGTGATCTCTGCGCTGAACTATTACGGCATTGACCATACCGACATCATCGTATATACCGAGGGTAGACCCGCTGTACTGCCGAAGTGCTGTATCATGATGGAAAAGATGGGACGTTTCTGTCATTACCTGGTACACTATGATGGAAAATTCTATGATTCCAATCTGGGTGTGCTGGAAGAGTACGATATGAGCAAGCTGTTAGGTTACCTTGAAATCAAATGCTGATGGAATGCAAATCCGTATTTGCGTGATTTCGATTACCTTGTTCTATTTATAAGGAAGTTCAAAAACTGTAGGTTACACAGATGTGCCTACAGTTTTTTCATAGAAAATAGGTTAATCGGCTAAAAACCCCCTAATAGGGTTGCATGTTGACACGGTAAAGTGTAAAATGGAAAAGTGTGGTTTTCGTAACTTTTCAGAGCGATTACTAATTTTCTATTACAAAGGATGGGAAGAAAAATGAATCAGAAAAAGAAGATTGAAAATTATCAGCAGATTGCCATGGGAACCGGATTGCGTTATGATGAAACCAATGACTTGTTTCATGGGGAACGGGATGGGTTTGACTTTATCGTCTATGCACCCGATGCAAGATATCCGTATATGATGGTACTGCATACGGCGGCAAAAAGCGCTGACGGGTCGACATTTGACAAGCAGGCAGTGAAAGGGTTTCAGAAAAGCAGCAAGAAGATCGCGAGTTTTGGTCAGAAGAATCTGGATATCAGAGTATCACTGAAGGCACAGTCCAATGCGGAAAAATGTAAGGATACATTGAACGAAGCACTTGCAGCTACAACGACATTCCTGCGTACAAACAGTTACAGCCCCTGCTGTGATCTGTGCGGTCAGAATGTAGAGACCGGAGCGTTCAGAATGGGCGGTGAATACTATCATTTATGTCCGGACTGCGAGATGAAGATGCGCAGTGACATCGCGATGAATGCACAACAGACGGCGCAGAAGAAAGAAAACATCGTAGGCGGTATTGTAGGTGCCCTGTTAGGATCCCTGTTGGGAATGCTCAGTGTTCTGATCTTAAGCCAGTTGGGATATGTAGCAGCATTATCCGGTGTGATCATGGCGGTGTGCGTTCTGAAGGGATATGAGATGCTGGGCGGAAAACTGACCAAAAAGGCAGTAGTCATCAGCGCTGTGATCATGATCCTTATGACGTATTTTGCAGACCGTGTGGACTGGGCGATTATTTTGTTCAATCAGGGCGGCGGTGCGGAAGCAGGTTATAGTCTGTTCGAGTGTTATCGACTGATCCCTGCGGCACTTTCCGCAGAAATTATTGATATGGGAAGCTACATAGGCAATCTGGTTCTACAGTATCTGTTTGTGGCGCTCGGAGCAATCCCTACCGTTATCGGAAAAATGAAACAGAAAAAAGAAGAAGGTATTATCGCAAGATTAAATTAAGCTCTTTGCTTTCAATAGACAATGTGGTACAATAGTACCAGTAATGTAATTCCTCATATCGTGGTATTGGGTTCAGACTTTTGACCCCGGTAGCATACCTGTTGGAATTAGGGGGAAGGAATATGAGAAAGTGGAAAGCATGGCTGTTTGCGCTGGCTGTTCTCATAGGCATTGGGACTATTGGGACGGTGTCAGTAACGGCAGAAGCACAGAATCTGAATCAGGGAAAGCGGGTATTGTTTATCAGCTCGTATTCTTATGGCTGGGACACAGTCCAGACGCAGATCGAAGGAATCAAGGCGGGGGTGGACGAGAATACCACTATCGACTATGAATTTATGGACACGAAGCGTTTTCGGACAGATGAGTGGCTGAATATGTTTCATGATATGCTGAAATACCATCTGGAGAATACGGATCCCTATGATGTGGTGATCGTGGGAGATGATGCGGCGCTGCAGTTTGCCATGGAATACCGGGAAGAACTGTTCCCGGAGATACCGGTTGTCTTCGAAGGTGTGAACGATGAAGAATATGCCATGAAAGCGGCAGAGAATCCTCTTGTGACGGGAATTATTGAAAAACTGTCCGTAGAGAAGAACATAGACATGGCGCTGAAGGTGAATCCGACAGCCGATAAAGTAGTGGCGATACTGGATGATTCAGTGACCGCAGATGCAGAACGGAAGAATTTTTACAACTCAGCGGAAAACTATCCGGAGCTGGAATTTTCTGAGATCAATGCTGCGGAACTGGAAACAGCCAGATTGCAGCAGGCTATCAGTAAGGTGGATGATAAGACGATACTGATCTATATCGTTATGTCTAAGGACGGCAGTGGCAAACAATATACCAGTGACCAGGCGCTGTGTATGATTGTGGATTATGCCAAAGTACCGGTTTACCGCATGGTGGAGGCCGGAATCGGTGACGGACTGCTGGGCGGTAATGTGGTATCCATGTATAAGTCCGGAGAGATCGCAGCACAGATGGCCATGGATATCGCAAATGGTACCGACAGTGCAGAGATCAATGTGGTAAAGGACAGTCCCAACATTTATTGTGTAGATGAAGACGTCATGCGGAAGTTCGGGCTGGAGGCATCACAGTTTCCCAAAGATACCGAATTTGTAAATCATCGGGAGAATTTTTTTGTCAGGAACCGAGAGGCTTTGATACCGGCACTTATACTTATCACTGCACTCAATGTTATTATCTGCTGGGTGTGCTTCGATAATTACCGCAGACGAAAGCTGCTGCAGGAACTGGAGCAGGCACGTGCAATTATGGAGGCGGCAGCACAGCATGACTTCCTGACGGGACTTCCGAACCGCAGCAAATTCATGAAGGATCTGGAGCAGATGATCGATGCGAAGGTTCCCTGTACCGTCATGATGCTGGATATTGATAATTTCAAGAAGATCAACGACACTTACGGACATACGGCAGGAGACGAAGCGCTGCAGCAGGTGGCAAACCGCCTGAAAGAGATGCAGTCCCAGATACTGACATCATACCGTTTCGCCGGAGATGAATTTATTCTGATCCTGCGCAGCAGCCAGAATATGCTGGTGGAGAAGACAGCGTACCAGTGCAGACAGGTATTCACAAAGGATGTGGTGCTCTGCGGTACGAAGCGGAAGATCGGCGGCAGCATTGGTATTGCAAGTTATCCTAAGGATACGGATAATCTGGAACAGCTGATCGTGTGTGCGGATGATGCCATGTATCAGGTGAAGAAGAACGGCAAGAATGATTTTGCATTCTATAAAAAGCCAGAGGAAGAAACAACGGACAATACGCAATAAAACGGAAATAGAACAAAGAATACAGAAAAATAGGGAAGCAGGCAGAAATTTGCTGTTATAATAACAGAGGGTTCTGCCTGTTTTTTGAACGGAAAATTGCTTTCCATGTTGAAAAAACATACGATTATGTTATAATTAGTACTATTGACTAAAAGGAGAACAGTGTGAAAATAAATTTCACACGCAAATTTGTGCCTGCGGCCCAAACTTTGCAGATTTTGAGAAAGGCATGGTTAATTAAAATGCGAATACTATCAGAAGCACTGGGATATGTAATGTATTTTTGCTATTATCTGGTGCATAATTATGGATTGGCAATCATTCTGTTCACATTGATCAGCAAGATCGTATTGTTGCCGGTATCCGTCTGGGTACAGAAGAATTCCATTAAAATGGTAAAGATGCAGCCTGAGATCAACCGGATCAAGGCAAAACATTTCGGGGATGCAGACCGGATCGCAGACGAACAGTCCAAGATCTTCAAGAGAGAGAAGTACAATCCGCTGGCATCTCTGATCCCGCTGGCAGTTCAGATTATTCTGCTGATGGGACTGGTAGAGGTTATCTATCACCCGCTGGATTATCTGCTTCATCTGCCACAGGATGTGATCACGGCATTCAATGGCCTGGCTGTCAGCCTGGCCGGAGCAAATCCGGAGAGCTCCTCTATTCAGCTGGCAGTAGTGGAGATGATCAAGAGTGGTAATTATGCAGAACAGTTCGCAGCATTGCAGTCAGGACTGGCAGGTGTGGACATTGCGTCTGTATTACAGCAGGTGCAGGGAATTTCCCTGAACTTCTGCGGCATGAATTTAAGTTGGGTACCTTCCGAAGTGGGGGGCATTGATATCATCGTCCCCATTGCAGCCGGTATTTCCGCATGGCTGTTGTGTGTGGCACAGAATGCAGCCAATGTCATTCAGGCAGAGCAGTCCAAGCTGAACAAATACGGTATGATGGCATTTTCGGTAGGGCTGTCCCTGTATCTGGGCTGGTTTGTTCCGGCAGGTGTGGCTTTGTACTGGATCGCCAGCAACCTGTTCGCAATTTTACAGCAGTATCTGCTGAACTGGGCCATCAATCCCAAGGATTATGTGGATTATGAGGAACTGGAGGCCAGCAAACAGGAACTGGAGGAATTGCAGTCCATTGGTGGCAAGAAGAAACTCTTCGAGAAAAATCCCTATGCCAAGAGAGAGAAGAAAGATTTCAAACGTTTCTTCTCTGTAGTGAACAAGCATCTGGTATTTTATTCCGAGAGCAGTGGCTTCTATAAATATTATCAGGGCATTATCGAATGGCTCCTGGCACATACCAATCTGACTATCCACTATATCACCAGTGATCCGGAAGATCAGATCTTTGCACTGGCGGAAAAAGAAGACAAGATCCGGGCGTATTATATCGGAGAAAAACGTCTGATCACACTGATGATGAAGATGGATGCAGACGTAGTGGTCATGACTATGCCGGATATTGAGAACTTCCATATTAAGCGCAGCTATATAAGGAAGGATATTGAATATATCTATATTCCTCACTGTATGGACAGTCTGAATATGACCATGCGTACCGGTTCCATGGATCACTACGATACCGTATACTGCGTCGGTAAGCATCATACTGAGGAAATCCGCAAGACAGAGGAAGCTTACGGTCTGCCTCCCAAGAAGCTGATCGACTGGGGCTACTGCCTGCTGGATCGTATGATCGAAGATTACAGGAAAGCGGATAAGACGCCTCATGAGAAAAAGCATATTCTGATCGCTCCTTCCTGGCAGAAGGACAATATCGTGGACAGCTGTCTGGAAGGCATGCTGGATGATCTGGCAGGTAAGGGCTATGAAGTGGTAGTACGTCCTCATCCTCAACAGGTGCGTCTGCAGCAGGATAAGATGGATCGCCTGAAAGAGCGTTATGCCAAGAACCCGGATATTGACATTCAGACAGACTTCTCATCCAACAGCACGGTATTCGAGGCGGATCTGCTGGTGACTGACTGGTCCGGTATCGCTTATGAATATGCCTTTACGACCAAGAAGCCGGTTCTGTTCGTGGATACTCCCATGAAGGTCATGAATCCGGAATACCAGAAGATCGACACCGTACCTATCAATATCTGGATGAGGGATGTCATCGGAGACCGTCTGGATCCTACAAAGACAGAGGAGACCGAAAACAAGGTCAGAAATCTGCTGGAGCAGAAGGATGCTTACCATGACAGAATTGAAAAGTTCGTGGAAGAATATGTATACAATCTGGGCAACAGTGCCGAAGTAGGTGCAAAGTACATTGTACAGGCAGTCCAGGAACAGATTAAAAAAGCAAAAGAACAATAAAAATTGAAATACAAATAGAGTAAAAGAAAGAGGTAAAAACATGAAAAAATTAAGCAAGATCGCACAGGTAACATTTTTTGCAGCAGCATTCGCAGTACTGTTTTCCGGAACAGCAGATGCATATATTGATCCTTCCGTTATGAACTATGCTATTCAGGCAGTAGCCGGTGTAGTCATCGCTGTAGGCGCTGCAGCCGGAATCTACTGGAGAAAAGCCAAGAAGAAGATCGACAAGAGCCTGGGAATCGACGAGAACAGAAACAAAGAAGTAGAATCCGATGATATTATGCTGGATCAGGCAGAGGACAAGCAGGAGAAGTAATCTGACATGAAAAAGCGGGATAAAAAGCAACTGCTGCCGGGAATCGTGGTGGCGGTTGCCATCAGTTTCCTGGTGTTTTTATATGCACCGGTAGACTTGTATTGCAGTAATATATCCGAGTTCTGGTTTGATTTCGGAATTCTGATCAGGGCATCATTGGGCCTGTTTTTGATCAGCACCGTTGTGCTGCTTCTGATCTATATTGTCTTGTGGCTGATCCATCCGGTGCTGTACCGTCTCGGACTGGCAGGCGGATTCTTAGGGTTGATCTGTACCTATATTCAGGGAAATTTTCTGATCAGGAATCTGCCGCCCCTGGATGGAACGACGATTCGATGGGAAGAATATACATTTCTGAGGACAGAGGATTTTATTCTCTGGGGCATCGGCTTTGTTGTTGTAGTGCTCATGTATATTTTCCTGAAAAAAGATCTTTTGTCCAAAACGGTAATGTATTTAAGCGGCGGATTGACATTGATGTTGCTGATCACAGCAGTCAGTATTGTATTTACCAGTGGGGCACTGCAGGAAAAAGTCCATTATCAATATGGTGCGGACGAACAGTTTGTGATGTCAGAAGACCAGAACTTCGTGATCCTTCTGCTGGATACGGTGGATTCCAGAACGATCACGGAGCTGTTGGACGAGCATCCGGAATACAGTGAGGTATTTCGTGATTTCACCTATTTTGAAAATACGGTAGGAGCATACTCCTGCACAGAGAGATCCGTTCCCTATATTCTGTCCGGAGACTGGTATGAAAATGATGAACCCTTTGATGATTACGGCAAGAGGGTGTACCAGGAGTCCCCACTGTTTCAGACATTGCAGGAACGTGGCTACAATATGGAACTCTGTGATTCTGAATTGTATATGGATACCGAACTGATGCATATGTTCAGCAACATTCACGTAGTGGATTTCGAACTGAGTTCTTATACGAAATTTGCGAAACCACTGTTGAAGCTGATCGGTTTCCGGTATGCGCCTTTTGAACTGAAGAAAATGTGTACATTTAAAAAGGCTGCATTCGCAGAACTGCTCCAGGTAGAGAATACACCTGAGGAAACCAGCTGCAGTGAAACGGATCATGTATTTAAGAGTCAGCTGGATCTGCAGGGAATTACCGTGGAAGATTCCTCCAAAAAATTCAAATTTATTCATCTGAACGGAGCACATGTTCCTTATATCTATGATAAGGACATGAATATCATCAATGAACTGGACGGCACCTATGAACAGAGCGCACAGGCCACGATGGTCGGTGCAATGGATTATGTCGAACATCTGCGCAACAGTGAAGCCTACGACAATACAGTCCTCATTGTGATGTCGGATCATGGCTATAACGGAAGCCTGGGACAAAGCGGAGAGGCTACCTGGATGCGTCAGTGTGCATTACTTCTGATCAAGGGAAGAAATGAGCATCATGATACCATGCAGATCTCACAGGCACCCATAAGCTTTGAGGATCTCCAGGAGGCATATGTGCGTCTGCTGGACGGCAGGCGGAGTGATGAGGTCTTTGACTGGAAGGAAGGCGATGCAAGAGAACGCCGGTTCTTACGGTATTCTTTCCTGGATGACGATCATATGCAGGAGTATATACAGACGGGGTATGCTTCTGATATGGATACCATGATTCCTACCGGAAGAGAGTATAATCGTTAGAAAGAAATGCAACAATGTGACAGGGAGAATAAGTGTGAGTAAAAATACTGTGAGAAAAAAGATAACAGGCAGACAGCTGATGCCGGGGATTTTCATATCCCTGGCCATCAGTTTCCTGCTGTTTCTGTATGCTCCGATCGATCTGTACTGTGCGAATACAGCGGAATTCTGGTTTGATTTTTCCACGTTATTGATCACTGCACTGGGGATGTTCGCTGCCTGTTTTGCTGTACTGATGGTGTTATATCTGATTGCCATGCTGATTCATCCGTATGTGTACCGGATCGCACTGGCTGGAGGGCTGACACTTTTTATCTGTACCTATATCCAGGGGAATTTTATGATCGACAGACTGCCGCCATTGGACGGAACTTCAATCTGGTGGGGCAAATACGATATTCTCCGGAAAGATACATTGCTTCTTTGGGTAGTAGTGCTGATCGTTGTAATTGCGGCAATGATCGTGCTGCGAAAGCAGAAATTTGTCCATGTGGTAATGTTCATCAGCGGATGCATGACCCTGATGCTTCTGGTTACCGCATGCAGCACCGTGATTACCAGCGGGGCACTGCATTCCAAACTGCATCTGCATGTCAGCGTGGAAGAAGAATTCGAGATGTCTGCGGACAACAATTTCGTGATCCTTGTGCTGGATACGGCAGATTCCAGAGAGTTTACCTCACTGTTAGAGGAACATCCGGAGTACCGGGAGATCTTTGGAGATTTTACTTATTTTGAGAATACCACGGGAGCTTACACCAGCACATTGAATGCTATTCCTTTTATTTTATCCGGTGAATGGTATGAGAATGAGGGATCTTTTCAGGACTATCTGGACAGAGTCTACAGAGAGGCACCGTTGTGGAAGGAACTGAAGAGCAGAAATTATCAGATCGATCTCTATGAGGATGATATCCGTGCACAGGATGCTTCCATCGTGGACAATTTTGACAATGTCTATTTTACTAAGGTCACCCCCGTTTCTTATCTGGAACTGGCAAAGCAGGAGCTGAAGCTCGTTGGATTCCGGTATGCACCGTATGATCTGAAAAGATACTGCGTGATCAAAGAAGTCTATTTTAATGAATTACGGGAATCTCATCCGGAAGGTTCGGATTCCAAGGCGTTTACTGCGGATAATACGGCTTTCAAGGAGGATCTGGCAGCCCAGGGTGTTGTGATGGATGAGACGGGAAACCGTTTCAAGTTCATCCATCTGAACGGGGCTCACGCACCTTTTATCTATGACAAGGATGCCAATGTCATCGGTGTGGAACAGGGATCTTACCGTCAGAGCATGGAAGCTTCCATTACATTGGCAGCAAATTATATTCAGGCATTGAAAGACAGTGGTGCCTATGACAACACCGCTCTGATCGTAATGGCAGATCACGGATACAACGGTATGGGAGAAAAGGAAGAGGACTTTCTGCGGCAGGCAGCGTTGCTTCTGATCAAAGGAAGAAATGAACAGCACGATACCATGCAGATCTCGGAAGCTCCTATCAGCTACGAAGACCTGCAGGAGGCGTATGTCCGACTGCTGGATGGCGCGCAGAGCGACGCGGTGTTTGACTGGAAAGAGGGAGATACCAGAGAGAGACGTTTCCTGGAATACGCTCCCGGCAGTGAGAAACACATGGTAGAATATCTCCAGAAAGGCCATGCACAGGATCTGACAACTATGGTGCCTACCGGAAGGGTGTTCGACCGGTAATAACTTTTCCTGCGATAGAAGCGGCGGGGATGATCCCGACTTCCGCAAAGCGGCTGTCAATGCTGTGGTTGCGGTTGTCACCCAGGACAAAATATTCTCCGGGTGCAAGCGTCAGGGGAGCTGCGGCATTGCCGGCATCCTCCATGAGAGAAAAGCCATGGGGGGTCGGTTGGGGAACCCCATTGACATAGAGGATTCCCTCTGTGATCTGTACCGTATCTCCCGGCAGGGCCACGATCCGTTTGACGATATCGCGTCCCAGCGTCTCGTGGCGGATGACAACGACGTCGTTATAGTCCAGACAGTCTGGCAGACCGAATTTCTGAAGGAGGACCGGCTGCCCGGAGGTGTAGGTCGGCTCCATGGAAGAACCGTTTATAAAATACAGCTGTACCACGAAATGGGACACCAGATAACAGATACAGCCGATAAGCAATACAAAAAGCAGATAAGAACGGGTGCGATGATTCATAAGGGATCCTTTCCGGTTTGTTAAAATGCTGATAAAGATATCAAAATCTATCAGATAGCATACCACATTTCGGGTGGCAATAACAGAGAAGAGAAACAATAAGAGAAAAAGAGGTAAAAGCAATGAAAGTATTACTGGTAAACGGAAGCGGACATGCGAAGGGCTGTACCTACACAGCTCTGGAGGAAGTAGCGGGAGCACTGGAGAAAAACGGTATTGAGACGGAGATCATCCAAGTGGGTACACAGCCCATCGCCGGATGTATCGGCTGCAATGCCTGTCTGAAGAACGGAAAGTGTTTCCGGGAGGATGGCGTGAATGAATTTGTGGAAAAAGCGAAGACTGCAGACGGATTTGTCTTCGGATCTCCGGTGCATTATGCATCTGCTTCCGGTATGATCACTTCCTTCCTGGACAGAGCATTTTACGGCAAGAGCGCCATGTTCCAGGGCAAGCCCGGTGCCTGCATCGTCAGCTGCAGACGCGGTGGGGCTTCCGCAGCCTTTGACCAGTTGAACAAATATTTTACCATCAACTGTATGCCGGTGGTATCCAGCCAGTATTGGAATCAGGTACACGGCAATACTCCCGAAGAGGTAAAACAGGATCTGGAAGGCATGCAGACCATGCGTACCCTGGGTAACAATATGGCATGGCTGCTCAAATGCATTGCCGCAGGAAAAGCTGCGGGCGTGGATTTCCCGGAGAGAGAACCGGCGCAGAAGACCAACTTTATTCGATAAGGAGACAGATGAATTATGGCAGAGTGGAATGGATTGGGAAGATATCCGGAGGATGCGGATGTGAATGATCGTCCGGAAGAGGGTACCTTGCTGGCCTATGTGGACGGAAGCTATCAGGATGCACTGAAAAAATACGGTTTCGGCTGTATTTTTATTCTTCCCGATGGACGCATCTATACAGAATACGGTAATGGTGACAATCCGGACTCTCTGAAACAGCGGAATGTCTCCGGAGAGATGCTGGGAGCCATGTATGCGGTACGGTTTGCCTTAAACAGTGGCTTTACAGCCATCGAGATCCGCTACGACTATGAAGGAATCGAGAAATGGGTCACCGGTGCCTGGAAAAGTAAGAATGATCTGACGAAAAAATATGCACAGACCATGCTGGGCTGGGGACAGAAGATTCAGATCCGCTTTACCAAAGTACCGGCTCATTCGAAGGTAAAATACAACGAGCTGGCAGATGAGACCGCAAAGCTGGGTGTGGCAAACGGAAACGGTATTCCCAAAGTCAAAAGTCTCAGTGACTTCGAAGCGGCAGACGGTGTGGAAGCGTGAAAACATATACTTGCGGCCGTGTGTCTGTAGCCCGGAAGTTAAGGGCTTCGGAAAGGAATGAGGAATAGAATGCGTCTGAATAAATATCTGGCACAGTGCGGTGTATGTTCCCGAAGAGATGCGGATAAGCTGATCGAACAGGGAAAAGTACTGGTCAACGGTCAGGTGGCCGGAATGGGACAGCAGGTGGAAGAAACGGACACCGTGCAGTTGGGTAAGAAGATTCTGCAGGGAAAACAGACACAGAAGGTACTGGCATTTTACAAGCCGGTGGGAGTGACCTGCACGGAGAGAGATCCTCATGCAGAGAAAAAGATCATGGATATGATCCGCTATCCGGAACGGCTGACCTATGCGGGACGTCTGGACAAAGATTCCGAAGGCCTGATCCTGCTCACCAATGATGGAGATCTGATCAATGCCATGATGCGGGGCGCCAACCGTCATGAAAAAGAATATATCGTAAAGACAGATAGGGAAATAACACCCGATTTTTTGGAGAAAATGGCGAAAGGTATTTATCTGAAAGATCTGGACATCACTACCAGAGAATGTGAGATGGAACAGATCGGAAAATTTACCTTCCGTATTGTTTTGACTCAGGGAGTCAACAGACAGATCCGGCGGATGTGTGAAGCCTGTGGATACCGGGTAAAAGCGCTGAAAAGAATCCGGATCATGAACATTCTGCTGGGGGATCTGAAGCCGGGAAAGTGGCGCGAGATCACCGGAGAAGAGCTGGAACAGCTTCAAAGAGACACCGGAATGTTAAATCGCAATTAAATATATAAAGGCAGGAATACAAGATGCAGTCTTCCAAAATAGACCGGATCAAAGATCTGGTAGAACAACTGAATGCAGCTTCCGAAAGCTATTACGCCAAGGATCAGGAGATCATGAGCAACTACGAATACGACAAGCTCTATGATGAACTGGTGGAACTGGAAAAAGAGACAGGCGTTACCCTGGCCAACAGTCCTACGGTAAACGTAGGCTACGAAGCGGTGGATGAGCTTCCCAAGGAGCGCCATGAGAGTCCTATGCTGTCTCTGGGCAAGACGAAAAGCCGGGAAGAACTGCGGGACTGGCTGCAAGGCAATCCTGCAATTCTCAGCTGGAAACTGGACGGGCTGACCATTGTATTGACGTATCGTGAAGGAAAACTTGCAAAAGCGGTTACCCGTGGCAACGGCGAGATCGGTGAGGTCATTACAAATAACGCCCGTACTTTTAAGAATCTTCCGCTGAATATTTCCTATACCGGAGAACTGATCCTGCGGGGAGAAGCGGTGATCACCTACAGTGATTTTGAGAAGATCAACGGGGAGATCGCAGATGCAGAGGCAAAATACAAGAATCCCCGAAATCTGTGCAGCGGCTCTGTGAGGCAGCTCAACAATGAGATCACGGCCAGACGGAATGTCCGCTTTTTTGCTTTTACGCTGGTAAAGGCGGATGGTGTAGATTTTCATGATTCCAAGGAAGCCCAGTTTGCTTTTTTGCAGGAGCAGGGCTTTGCAGTGGTGGAACATGTGGCAGTAACGGAAGAGAACATTTTATCTGCCATTGAAGATTTTGAACACAAGATCGAGCACTACGATATTCCTTCCGACGGTCTGGTACTTACTTATGAAAGTATCAGCTACGGACAGTCCCTGGGCAGAACTGCGAAGTTCCCCAGAGATTCCATTGCTTTCAAATGGGCGGATGAACTGCGGGAGACTACATTAAAAGAGGTCGAGTGGAGCGCCAGCCGTACCGGTCTGATCAATCCGGTAGCTATTTTTGAGCCGGTGGAACTGGAAGGCACAACGGTGAGCCGCGCTTCCGTGCATAATATCAGTATCATGAGATCCCTCAGACTGGGAATCGGAGACCATATCACGGTCTATAAGGCCAACATGATCATTCCCCAGATCGCTGAGAATCTGACAGGCAGTGATAATGTGGAGATTCCAAAGGTGTGTCCGGTGTGCGGACAGCCCACGGAGATCCGACAGATGAATGAGGTACAGTCTCTGTACTGCACCAATGAGAAATGCCCGGCCAAGGAGATCAAATCCTACACTCTGTTCGTCAGCAGAGATGCGCTGAATATTGACGGACTCTCCGAGGCAACATTGGAGAAGCTGATCGATCAGGGCTTTATCCATGAATATGCGGATCTGTTCCGGCTGGACCGTTACAAGGAGGTCATTACCGGAATGGAAGGATTCGGAGAAAAATCCTATCAGAATATGATGGACAGTATCGAGACTGCAAGACATACCACGCTGCCCCGGTTGATCTATGGACTGGGGATCGCAGGAATCGGCGTGGCCAATGCCAAGGTGCTGTGCCGGTATTTTGATTACGATCTGGAACGAATGCAGGCAGCGGACGAAGAAACACTGAGTGCCATTCCCGGTGTGGGAGAGGTGCTGGCATCTACATTTACGGATTATATGCGGGATGCGGAAAATCTGGAGAAAATAGCTCATCTGAAGGAAATCCTGACGATAGAGACACCACAGATCGATGAGAGTGCACAGACACTGGCAGGAATGTCCTTCGTGGTGACGGGAAGCCTGAACCATTATGCCAGCCGGAATGATCTGAAAGAGGTCATTGAGGAAAAAGGCGGCAAGGTGACCGGAAGTGTCACCGGCAAGACCACCTGCCTGATCAACAATGATATTACCTCTACATCATCGAAAAATAAAAAAGCAAAAGAATTACAGGTTCCCATTCTGACAGAAGAGGAATTTCTGAGAACCTATAATATTCCTTACGAGGAATAAGCAAGAAAGACCCGGAGGAAAATAAAATGCCTATCAAAACACAAAATGATCTGCCTGCCAAGGAAATACTGGAAAATGAAAATATATTCGTCATGGACGAATTCCGTGCGGTACATCAGGACATGCGTCCCCTGCAGGTACTGATCCTGAACAATATGCCGGTAAAGCAGGATACGGAGCTGCAGCTGCTGCGGGCGTTGTCCAATACACCGCTGCAGGTGGATGTCACTTTCATGAACACCAAGACCCATGTGTCACTGAATACTCCGGCCAGCCATCTGAACAAATTTTACACTACCTTTGATGAGATCAGGGATCGTAAATTCGATGGACTGATCGTTACCGGAGCACCGGTGGAGGATATTACCTTCGAGGAAGTGGATTACTGGGAGGAGACCTGTCAGATCCTGGACTGGGCGGAGACCCATGTGACCTCCACCTTACATATCTGCTGGGCGGCACAGGCCGGATTCTATCATTATTACGGAATCAACAAGAGACAACTGTCCCAGAAGCTGTTCGGCGTCTATGCACATAAGGTATCCAACCGGAAAGTTCCGTTGGTCCGGGGATTTGATGATATTTTCATGGCTCCTCACAGCCGTCACACCGAGACACCATCGGAGGCCATTCATGCCTGTAAGGATCTGACGATCCTGGCAGAATCGGAGAAGGCCGGCGTATTCCTGGCAATGGCGGAAGAGGGCAAAAAGATTTTTGTAGCGGGCCATCCCGAATATGACCGTTATACACTGAACAACGAATATCATAGAGATCTGGACAAAGGACTGCCCATTCAGATCCCCTATAATTATTACCCGGACGATGACCCGGAGCAGAGACCTCTGTTACAGTGGAGATCTCATTGTAACAACCTTTACAGCAACTGGCTCAATTATTATGTATACCAGACAACACCATATGACTTAACGGAAATTCGATAATTTCGATAGAAACAGGACGATGGTCATGGAGAATGGAAAAAAGAAAGGAAGCAGAAGATGAATCAGACACTGACAAGAAAACAATTTGATATTTTATCAATACTGGCAGAGGAAAAAGGTACTTTATCCCAGAGACAGCTGGGAGAAAAGAGCGGACACTCTCTGGGAACGGTCAACCGTGTCATGCAGGAACTGACCGAATTACAGTATGTGACAGAGGGAGAGATCACAGGTGCCGGAATCTCCGCACTGGAGCCTTACCGTGCAAAGCGCGCCATCTTTATTGCAGCTGGATTCGGAAGCCGGCTGGTGCCCATTACCTTTAACACCCCGAAACCACTGGTACGTGTGCATGGACAGCGTATTATTGACGGACTGATCGATGCCTGTCTGGATGCCGGGATTAATGAAATCTATATTGTCCGGGGGTATCTGGCAGAGCAGTTTGATCAGCTGCTGTACAAATATCCCATGATCAGATTCCTGGAAAATCCGGTTTACAATGAAGCTAACAATATTTCCTCCGCCATGGTGGCAAGATATATGCTTTCCAATGCCTATGTATTTGAGGCGGATCTGCTGATCTCCAATCCGCAGATCATTAAAAAATATCATTATACCTCCGATTTTCTGGCAATAAAAAAGGACAGAACCGATGACTGGTGCTTCACGGTAAAAGACGGAGTCATTGTAGAAGAGAAAGTCGGCGGCCTGGATTGCTGGCAGATGGTGGGCATCTCTTACTGGAACGAAGAAGACGGACATAAGCTGTCAGATGATATCAAGATGACCTACGAACAGCCCGGCGGCAAGGAGCGTTACTGGGAACAGGTACCCCTGGTATTCTGCCAGAAGCATTATAAGGTAGAAGTACGTGAATGCCGGGAAAATGACATTATCGAGATCGATACTTTCCGGGAACTGAAAGCCATCGACAAGACGTATGATGTTTAAAAAAAATAAGTATTGCTATTTTGTGCGAATGGTATTATTATATGTTCATATTTAACACAAAGTGTCTGCGAATGGAACGCAGACATTTTGTGTACTTATTTTAGTCGAAAACCTATGAAAACCGTTCAAAGAATTAAAACATATCATACATTAATGAACGATTGGAAAAAGAACGCGAACAAAAAAAGGAGGAATCCCATAATGGAGCAGTTGATACAAAAACCCGTCAAAAGAAATATTTTATTGAATCCCGGACCGTCTACCACCACTGATACCGTAAAATACGCACAGGTCGTGCCGGACATCTGTCCCAGAGAGAAAGAATTCGGCGGATTGATGAAGGGGCTCAGAGAAGACCTTGTAAAAATCGTGCATGGAGACTTGGAAAAGTATACGAGCGTCCTGTTCTGTGGATCCGGCACCATCAATATTGATGCATGCATCAGCTCCCTGCTGCCGGAGGGCGGAAAAGTACTGGTGGTGGATAACGGAGCCTACAGCACCAGAGCTGTGGAAGTATGTGAATATTACGGACTGCCCCACATTGATCTGCGTTTCCCGGTGGACCAGCTGCCGGATCTGGAAAAAGTGGAGCAGACTCTGAGAGAGAATCCGGACATTGCACTGGTACATACCACTCATAACGAGACCGGCACCGGCATTCTCAATCCTATCCGTGAGATCGGAGCCCTTGCTCATAAATATCATGCTGTCTTTACCGTGGATACCACCTCTACTTACGCCATGCGTCCCATTCATATAGAAGAAGACAATATTGACTTCTGTATGGCTTCCGCCCAGAAGGGTCTCATGGCCATGACGGGACTATCCTTTGTGGTAGGCAGCCGGGCAATTCTGGAGGCTTCGAAGGAATATCCGAAACGTTCCTATTACTGCAACCTGTATCAACAGTATGATTTCTTCCAGAGGACCGGAGAAATGCATTTTACCCCGCCGGTACAGACCATCTATGCCACCATTCAGGCATTGAAGGAATACTGGGCAGAGGGAGAGGAAGCCAAGTGGGCGAGACACACCAGAGTCTTCGAAGCTATCCATGAGGGACTGGATGCACTGGGATTCCGGGATGTGATCCGCAGAGAATGGCAGTCGGGACTGGTTGTGTCTGTGAAGTATCCCGATGATCCAAACTGGAATTTTGAAAAAGTACATGATTATTGCTATGAGCGGGGATTTACCATTTACCCCGGCAAAATCTCTACTACCAATACCTTCCGCCTGTGTGCGCTGGGTGCGATTGACAGACCGGATATCGAAGCCTTTTTCAAAGTGTTCAGAGAAGCACTGGAAGTCAATAAAATTCAGATTCCGGCAAAATATAAGGAGGCATAGGATCAAATGAAGCGAGTATATACCTGTTTCTGTACAGATGTCATTCATGAGGGGCACCGCAATATCATCAGAGAAGCCGGAAAATACGGCGAGCTGACCATCGGCGTCTTAAGTGATGCGGCAATGATCCGTTTTAACCGTTTTCCCACCATCAGCTTCGAGGAGCGTATGCAGCTGGTAAAAGATATCCCGGAAGTCAGCAATGTGGTCGTGCAGGATGATGTAATGTATGATAAGGTCATTGAAGAATTGCGCCCTGACTACGTGATCCATGGGGATAACTGGCAGGAGGGAGCTTTGAAGGCTATCCGTGACAACGTGGAAGGACTGCTGAAGACATACGGCGGTGAGATCATAGATGTCCCTTATACATATAATGAAGAAGTAAAAAGAATTGATACGAGGATCAAGGAAAAGCTGGCCATGCCGGAATACCGCAGAAAACGCCTGCGCCAGCTCATTGAGATCCGTCCCATTGTCAAAGCACTGGAGGTTCACAGCGGCCTGACCGGACTGATCGCAGAGAAGACCATCGTGGAGCATGATGGTGAGCTGGACCAGTTCGATGCCATGTGGATCAGCTCTCTGTGCGATTCCACGGCGAAGGGCAAGCCGGATATCGAGCTGGTGGACATGACTTCCCGTTTCCGTACCATTGATGACGTGACGGAAGTGACCACGAAGCCCATTATTTTTGATGGAGATACCGGCGGACTGACGGAGCATTTCGTATACACAGTGAGAACACTGGAAAAAATGGGTGTTTCCGCCATCATTATTGAGGACAAGACCGGACTTAAGAAAAATTCCCTCTTCGGAAACGATGTGGTGCAGACTCAGGACAGCATCGAGAACTTCAGTGCCAAGATCGCAGCCGGCAAAAAGGCACAGCTGACGGATGATTTCATGATCATTGCCAGAATCGAAAGCCTGATCCTGGAGCGAGGCATGGAAGATGCACTGAACCGTGCCAGAGCTTTCGTGGCAGCGGGAGCGGATGGCATCATGATCCACAGCCGTAAGAAATCCCCGGATGAGATTCTTGAATTCTGTGATAAATTCCGGGCAGAGGATCCGAAGACACCTATCGTGGTGGTGCCGTCTTCCTTTAACAGCATTACGGAAAACGAACTGGCCGCCCACGGCGTCAATATCGTGATCTATGCGAACCAGCTGACCAGAAGTGCCTTCCCCGCCATGCAGCAGACCGCCGAGGACATCCTGCGGTATCACAGGGCACAGGAAGTGGACAGCAGACTGATGCCGATCAAAGATATTATAACTTTAATAGACGAAATTTAACTGACAGGGGCAGGAAAGGAATACTTACATGAAAGCAGAAAACTTTGCGAAAATTTTAAATGCGGACTTTTATACCGGGGTACCGGATTCCCAGCTGAAAGCCCTCTGCAATTACCTGATGCACACCTATGGGATCGATCCGAAGCATCACGTGATCGCAGCCAACGAGGGAAACTGCACGGCACTGGCCGCCGGCTATCATCTGGCTACCGGAAAAGTCCCGGTAGTATACATGCAGAACAGCGGAGAAGGCAATATCATCAACCCCGTGGCATCCCTGCTGAACGATAAAGTCTATGCCATCCCCATGATCTTCGTCATCGGCTGGCGCGGTGAGCCGGGGATCCACGACGAACCCCAGCATATCTACCAGGGTGAAGTGACCCTGAAATTGCTGGAGGATATGGGAATCCGCTATTTTGTCATCGGAAAAGACACAACGGAAGAGGAAGTAAGTGCTGCCATGCAGGAGTTCCGCAAGGAGCTGGATCGTGGTGAGGATGTAGCGTTCGTGATCCGGAAGGGTGCCCTCAGTTATGAGGAAAAGGTGGAGTATCGCAACGACAATCCCATGATCCGGGAAGAGATCATCCGCCACATCGTGCAGGCTTCCGGCGAGGATCCCATTGTCAGCACCACGGGCAAAGCCAGCAGAGAACTGTTCGAGATCAGAGAACACAACGGACAGAGCCATAAGTATGATTTCCTGACCGTAGGTTCCATGGGACACAGCAGCAGTATCGCCCTGGGTGTGGCAGTACAGAAGCCCGGGACGAAGGTATGGTGCGTGGACGGTGACGGCGCAGTGCTGATGCACATGGGTTCCATGGCAGTACTGGGTAGCACGGCCCCGGAAAATATGGTACACATCGTCATCAATAACGGTGCCCATGAGACCGTGGGCGGTATGCCTACCGTGGCAGCCGATATTGATCTTGTCTCCATTGCAAAGGCCTGCGGCTATCCCCATGCAGTATCCGTTACCACCTATGAGGAACTGGACCGGGAACTGACCGCTGCAAAAGAGAGAGAGACCCTGACCTTTATCGAAGTAAAATGTGGTATCGGCGCAAGGGAAGATCTCGGAAGACCCACCACCACGGCACTGGAGAACAAGCAGAACTTCATGGAATACCTGAAGGAATGCCGATGACCGGTAACACACGTGGAATATCGTGCACATTTTGCTACAATAAAATGAGAAAAAAATAATAGATATCACTGTTCGTCAAGCTGCCTGTATGGTAAAATACATACCATACAAGCAGCTTTTCATATATTACAAAAGCAGAAAGAATGAGGGAGTACATATGGAAATTAACATTGGTATTATCGCAATTATTGTATTGGCCATTGCCATCCTGGCCATCCTGGCATCCGGTTATGTGAAGGCATCACCGAACAAAGCCTACATCATCTCCGGTATTAAGAGAGAGCCCAAGGTTCTGATCGGACGTGCAGGCATCAAGATTCCTTTTCTGGAGAAGAAGGATGAGCTGATCCTGAAGCAGATCAGTATCGACATCAAGACCAACGGTTATATACCTACCAAGGATTTCATCGGTGTGGATATCGACGCCGTGGCAAAGGTCAGAGTCCTGACCCAGAGAGATGTCACCGTAAATGCGAAGGGTGAAGTCGTGGCAGGTGCGGATGCGAACAAGAGAATCACCACCGAGATGGCCAATGCAGCCATGAAGAACTTCCTGAACATGAACGAGGATCAGATCCGCGATGCTCTGACTGATTCCTTACAGGGTAACATGCGTGAGATCATCGGTACCCAGTGCCTGAAGGAACTGTGTAATGACCGTAAGACTTTCGGTGATGAGGTACAGGCAAAGGCGCAGAAGGATATGAACGCTTTAGGTATCTGGATCGAGTCCTGTAACATTCAGAAGATCGAAGATGAGAACAACCTGATCACTGCTTTGGGACAGGATAACATGTCCCAGATCCAGAAGGATGCTTCCGTTGCAAAGGCACAGGCAGACAGAGATGTGGCCATCGCCAGAGCACAGGCACAGAAGGATGCCAATGATGCACAGGTCATCGCAGAGACCGAGATTGCCCAGAAGCAGACCGAACTGGCGATCAAGAAGGCAGAACTGAAGAAAGAGTCCGATATCAAGAAGGCAGAAGCTGACGCAGCATACAAGATCCAGGAAGAGGAACAGCGTAAGACCGTGGAGATCACCACAGCGAATGCGAACCTGGCCCGTCAGGAGAAGGAACTGGAGTTAAAGGAAAGAGAAGTATCCATCAAGGAGAAAGCACTGGAAGCTGAGGTCAAGAAGACCGCAGAAGCAAACAAATACGCAGCACAGCAGAAGGCAGATGCCGAGCAGTATGAGAGACAGAAGAGAGCGGAGGCCGAACTCTTCGAGATCCAGAGACAGGCAGAGGCTGAGAAGGCAAAGTCCGAGGCAGAGAGATTTGCCAAGGAGCAGGCGGCAGAGGCAGTCAAGGCAGCAGGCCTGGCAGAGGCAGCAGCCGTAGCAGCCAAAGGTAAAGCAGAAGCAGAAGCTATCCAGGCGAAGGCAGAGGCAGAGGCAGCCGGTATCCTGAAGAAAGCGGAAGCTATGAAGCAGTACGGCGACGCTGCAAGACAGCAGATGGAGTTAGATACTCTGAAGGTATACTTCGAACAGCTGCCCAAGATCGCCGAGGCTGTGGCTAAGGGCTACATGAACGTAGATTCCATCAAGATGTTCGGCGGCGATTCCAGCAAGCTGGCAGGCGATATCATGACCACTGTAACCCAGGTTACCGATGGTATCAAGGAGTCTACCGGACTGGACATCAATGAGATGCTGGCTAAGGGATTTGCAAAAGAAACAAAGTCTGAAGAGACTGGTTCTACAGCAAATGCCGATTACCATGAGGTAAAGCCGGAATAATACTTGCGATAAGCGACAGAATGTCATAAACTGAGGGTACAGAGACAAAATAAAAGTCTCTGTACCCTCTTGCTTTTGCGGGCGGGGTATGAAGATGAAAATGGAAAAGGAAGAAAAGATGACAACAGCAGATCCGAAGGCGACAAAAGAAACAGTAGAATTATGGCATTACCTACATGCCGTAGCAGGTAAACAGATCATTACCGGTCAGCACACCCAGACCATTCCCTGCGAAGAGATAGATTACATCAGGCAGGTCACCGGAAAGGAACCGAAGCTGCGGGGCTTTGAACTGCTGGCGTATTCTCCGAATATCAATTATGAAGATGCTTCCCCGGAATGCATCCAGGAAGTGGAAGAAAATAAGGGGACCGTGGAGACGGCATTGCAATGGGCCAGAAAACAGCGGGAAGCCGGAAATGGTGGTATTCTCACCTTCACCTTCCACTGGTTCTCGCCCTTAGGCGGCAGAGACAAGAGCTTCTATACCGAACACACGGATTTTGATGCAAGGGAAGTATTGAAAGAGGGAACCCCAGAGAGAGTGGCATTCTATCATGACATGGATGTGATTGCGGAGATCCTGCGGCGCTTTCAGGAAGAGCGGATTCCCATTCTCTGGCGCCCGTTCCATGAATCCTACGGTACCTGGTTCTGGTGGGGAGCGCAGGGCCCGGAAGTGGCGAGAAACCTGTATCACCTGATGTTCGATTACTACACAGGTGAGAAAGACCTGCACAACCTTCTCTGGGTATGGAACAGCGATATACCAAAAGCCTACCCCGGAGATGAATACGTGGATGTAGTATCCATGGATGTCTACCTCCCGGAGTATCAGGCCACAGACTATGCGAATGCCTACGAGAAGCTGGAGACAGCCACCTCCCGTGACAAAGTGGCTGCCCTGGCAGAAGTGGGCTACCTTCCCGATGTGGATCTCCTGCAAAAAAGCAGAATCCCCTGGGCTTACTACATGACCTGGTCCAAGGAATTCTGCATCAGCGAAAAATATAACAGCGTAGAAAATCTGAAGAAAATGTACGACAGTGAATACGCGGTGACTTTGTGATACGGTCACATTTGCACTTGTTGCAGCTTGGCAATGAGAGCATCCTTTAGAACTTTGGAATAATTGATACCGCAATTATCGCAGGCAGTGTTTAACCATGCCGGAATAGTCAGTGTCTTTTTGACGGCCCTGTCATCATAGGCCCGGGCATAATTATCCAAATTCACACAGATTAGATTTATTAATGCAGTGGGATCGTCTGATTTCACTGCATTAATTGCAGTAGGAGCAGGAAGAACATCGCCGTCTCTCAGGGAAGTGAACAGGTATTGCCCACATGCCTCTTGAGCCATTGCAAAAGCATCGGCAAGATTGTCACCATAAGTGGCAAGATCATTAAGATCGGGAAAAATGACAGAGTATTTCCCATTCGCTTCCGGGTAAAAAATAGCTGGATATATATAATTCATAAGATCACTCCTTTCAAAGGCTGTTCCATATTATTTTAGTCCAGCCTGTTTAAAAATAGAATTAACAACTCGCAAAGGAATATCGCCTCTGTGATTGGGAATGGTTACTTTCCCTGACTTTGAAGGATGTTTGTACTGATGATGAGAAAACCTCTGATATCAGACAAAACCCAGCCATCGTCAAGGATGATTCGCTCTAATTCGCGAAAACGCATGGATTATCTCTCCTTTCTTAAGGCAACACGTATAATACGTGAAGTCAATAAATGTTGGGAAAATTCGCCGAAGAATTGGCGTATTTAGAAGTTTTTAAAATAAGATGAAATAATTGTACCGTGTAACATGAGAGAAAGCAACAAAAATGTTTTTCTCAGAAATTGAAACAAAAGTACTAAAAACAATTTACATAAATCTAAAATATGCTATAATATTTCCGTATTGAGACAAAATATTTGTGAGTTGTAGCCAAAAAATACTACAATTTCACACATATTTCCAATTATCAACAAAAGTAATGGGTGAGAGAGTTTATGGAATTAGGCAGAAAAAAGGTCCGTTTAGGTGAATTACTGGTAAACAGCGGTGTCCTCACGAATGAGCAACTGCAGCAGGCGTTGGATAATCCCGCCCGACAGGGCAAGAAGCTGGGAGAATTCCTCGTAGATGAGGGCATCGTATCAGAGGATGATCTGGCGAAAGCGCTGAGCCGTCAGCTGGATCTGGATATGATCGATCTGCAGAGCACTAACGTGGACAAGGAAGTACTGAATCTGGTACCGGTCAACGTCCTGAAGAAGAACAAGATCTTCCCCTTCGCCTACAAGGAAAATAACTTCAACGTTCTCATGGTCGCCATGGCGGATCCCCTGGATTACAACGCCATCGATGACATCAACATCATCACCAACTTCCAGGTAGAGCCCGTAGTAGCCACCACCCGCAGCATCATGTTGGCCATCGATAAATATTTCGGTCAGGAGGAAGTAACCGAGGCACTGGCAGCCTACGCCAAAGAGAAAAAGCTGGATGTGGTGGAAGACATCGCCACGGAGGAGAACATCAACAGCTCCCCCATCGTAATGCTGGTCAAGGACATGATCGAAAAAGCCGTCCGTCAGCGTGCATCCGATATCCATATCGAACCCATGGAAAATATCATCCGTGTCCGTTACCGTATCGACGGTGCCCTCTATGAGAGAGCGAGATACGGTGTCAATGTATTGTCTGCCATCATCGCCCGTATTAAGATTATCGGCGGCATGGATATCTCCGAGAAGAGAAAGCCGCAGGACGGCCGTATCACCCAGGTGGTAGACCGTGTGGAATACGATATCCGTGTATCCATCCTGCCTACCATATACGGGGAAAAAGTCGTAATGCGTCTTGCCGCGAAGAGTGCACTGAACCGCGACAAGAGCCAGTTAGGCTTCAAACCCTACGAATTAAAACAGTTTGACTATATCCTGAAAAATCCTCACGGTATCATCCTGGTAACCGGACCTACCGGAAGTGGTAAGTCCACCACCCTGTATACCGCACTGAGCGAACTGAATAAAGAAGACGTGAACATCATCACCGTCGAGGATCCTGTCGAGGCCAATATTGACGGTATCAACCAGGTACAGGTCAACACCAAGGCAGACTTGACTTTTGCATCGGCACTGCGTTCCATCCTGCGTCAGGACCCGGATATCATCATGATCGGTGAGATCCGTGACCAGGAGACCGCCAGCATCGCCGTACAGGCGTCCATCACCGGACACCTGGTGGTAAGTACCCTGCATACCAATTCCTCCGCCAGCACCATCACCCGTCTGGAGGATATGGGCATCGAATCCTACCTGATCGCAGATTCCGTCATCGGCGTTATCGCCCAGCGACTGGTACGCAGACTCTGTCCTTTTTGTAAAAAGCCAAAGCAGGCCACCAAGGATGAAAAAGAGTTCATGGGCATGAGGGAAGAGGAAGATGTGACCATCTACGAGCCCTGCGGATGCAGCAAATGTGACAACACCGGCTTCAAAGGCCGTATCGGTGTCTATGAGATCATGCAGATCACTCCGAAACTGAAAACCATTATCAGCAAGCGGGAGGGTGCCGATATCTTAAAAGAAGAAGCATTAAAAGAAGGAATGCATACCCTGCGTATGAGTGCCACGGACTATGTACTGGATGGCACCACCTCCTTCTCCGAGATGGTAAAGGTATCATTTGACGTATAATTCTATAAAAACCGCAATATTTTATAGAAATTTATCAAAATTTATAAAAATTTTTCAAAAACCTGGACCTTTTCAGGACCGGGGCTCGTCTTACATGGTTGGGGAGAAAGTTAAAGATAGAGACGCATTGGAGGGAAGGCACATGGCGACCTATGGCTACAGAGCCATCACAAAGGCTGGAAAAGAAGTAAAGGGAAGTTTGGAAGCGGATAACAAAGATCTGGCAATGGCAGAACTGAGAAGGCAGGAGCTGACCGTTATCGATCTGGGAGAACAGAGCTTCCTGACGAAAGACATCGACATCCAGATCGGCGGATGGCCCAAGGCCAGGGATCTAAGCGTCATGTGCCGCCAGTTCGTCAGCATGACCAAAGCGGGCGTCAGCATCCTCGAATCCCTGAAAATGCTCTGCGAGCAGACAGAGAACAAGAGATTACAGGACGCACTGAAGGAAGTCCGCATCAGCGTGGAAAAGGGTGAGACCCTGGCAGATTCCATGGCAGAGCATCCGAAGGTGTTCCCGGCGATCATGGTGAACATGGTGGCTGCGGGTGAGGCATCTGGTAGTCTGGAAACGGCTATGGAACGTGTAGCTACACAGCTGGAGCGTTCTCATAAGACACAGGCAATGGTAAAGAAAGCAATGATCTATCCTATCGCGGTATGTATTGTTGCTATAATTGTCACAATCGTAATGCTGGTTGTGGTCATTCCTAACTACGAAGATATGTTTAAAGATCTGGGAACGGAATTGCCGTGGATCACACAGTTTTATGTGAACTTAAGCCATGGAATTATCAATTACTGGTTCATTATTATTCCGGTAATTATAGCACTGGTATTTGCTATCCGGGCATTTGCTAAAACCGATGCCGGAAAGCATTTCTTTGGAAAGATTGCCTTGAAGGCACCTTTATTCGGAAAACTGACCACAAAATCAGCATCCTCTATGATGGCACGTACCATGAGTACTCTGCTGGGTGCCGGTGTACCACTGATCGAAGCGGTGGAGATTGTGTCGGGTGTCATGAGTAATATCTATTTTAAGGAAGCAATGGAAGATGCCAAGGAAGAGATCACCATTGGTATGCCGCTATCCAGACCTTTACAGGAGAGTGGACTATTCCCTCCTATGGTATATCAGATGATCCGCATCGGTGAAGAATCCGGTAATACGGAGGAAATGCTGGACAAGCTTGCGGATTATTATGATGAAGAAGTGGAGATGTCCGTACAGTCCCTCATGGCAGCTATGGAGCCTATGATCATTATTGTACTGGCAGTCGTGGTTGGCGGACTGATCGCTGCATGTATGATGCCTATGATGTCTATGTATACGGCACTGGATAACTTATAATCATTTTGGATTATCCGTCCTGTGTAGGGACAGGACGATAATTAATAAATGGGGCGGAAAACTTACTACCCTGAAATTAAAAAACACATAAAAAGGAGAATGTAATTATGAACAAGAAACAGAAGAGTTTAACAAACAAAGGTTTCTCCCTGGTAGAGCTGATCATCGTTATTGCTATCATGGCAGTACTGGTTGGTGTACTGGCACCTCAGTTCTTAAAGTATGTTGAGAGATCCAGAAAATCTACTGATGTTCAGAATGTGGCTTCTATCGTAACGGCATTACAGACTTATGCAGCAGATCCTATGGTTGAGACTGCAAATCAGTTGACTGATGGAGGAAAAATTACACTTACAACTACATCGGTTACTGTATCTACTACAAACTGCACTGGAAATACTGACAAGGCATTGACAGCAGCTGGAATCAGTACAATTGGTTTGAAGTCCGGTAACTGGACCAGTACAGCTGGTGCTGGAATTACCCTTAACGTTGCTGTATCCAATGGAACAATTACTGTTACCTGTGACACAACACTTGATGGTACTAACAATATTCTTACAGGAACCTACAACTAGGTAGTAAGAACAATGAAAGGCATCTGACATGCTCCCAACAATTCTTCTCTACATAGTGATTTTCCTTTATGGAATCGTGATCGGTAGCTTCCTCAATGTGTTGATCTACCGTATCCCGAAAAAAGAGAATATTGTAACGACCAGGTCTCACTGCATGAACTGCGGTTATCAGCTGCGGTGGTACGACCTCGTACCCCTGTTCAGCTACCTGGCGCTGGGAGGCAGATGTCGGAAATGCAAGGCACATATCTCCGTTCAGTATCCCGTCATCGAGGCACTGAACGGAGTGCTGTACCTGCTCGTATTCTGGAAATATGGGATGAGCGTGGATTCCCTAGTCTACTGCTTGTTGTTTAGTGCACTTCTTGCTTTAAGTGTGATTGATTTCAGAACATATGAGATCCCTGTGGGATTTAACTTATTTATACTGGCACTGGGGCTGATCCATGGAGCCTTCCACTATACACAGTGGCTGGATTTCCTGATCGGCTTCCTATGTGTCAGTGTATTTTTGCTTATTCTGTACTATGCGACCGGTGGCAGAGCCATTGGCGGCGGCGATGTGAAGCTGATGGCGGTCTGTGGGCTGTTACTCGGCTGGGAATTGATTATTTTTGCATTTTTACTGGGATGTATCATAGGTTCCGTGATTCATCTGATCCGTATGAAAGTAAGCGGCGAAGGACATGTCCTCGCCATGGGACCGTATCTCTCCGCAGGGGTGGCAATCGCTGTCCTGTGGGGTAATGAATTCTTACAGTGGTATCTGAATTTTTACTTATAAGAAGATACCTGCATTTCGAACATGATTTCAGAAAGTTCTTCAAAGATTCTGCGATGGCGGAAGGCTTTTGAAATACGATAAATACCGGGAAGAGGAAGGGTAGAAATATGGCAATGAACAATCGCGTATTGAGTATTGAGATCGGCAACTCTTTTACGAAGATCTGCGAGATGGACTACAAGGTGAAGAAGCCGAAGGTCTACAAGGTATTGACGGTGGAGACACCGGAAGGCATCGTGGTGGATGGTATGCTGCAGCCGACACAGGAGTACGCAGACCATCTGGTGAATGCACTGGGAACGAACGGCATCCGTACGAAGAAAGTGCTGTTTACCATTTCTTCTACCAGAGTGGCAAGCCGTGAGGTACAGATTCCCAATGTCAAGGCGAGTAAGATCGAGGCACTGGTGAAGACCAATGCCAGTGACTATTTCCCGGTGGATCTGACCCAATATGAGATCGGACATTATCTGGCAGGCGGTCTGGCAGAGAATGGCAAGCTTCGTGTCATGGCTCTGGCCGTACCCAAGGCTCTTTTAAACAGCTATTATCAGCTGGCGCAGATGTGCGGCTGGGAGGTGGAGTGCTTCGACTACAGCAGCAACAGCTTATACCAGATTCTCCGCGATGAGAAGTCCGAAAAAGTTACTATGGTCATCAAAATCGATGAGAACAGCACCATTGTGACCGTGCTTTCCGCCGGTAAGGTGTTATTACAGAGAACGGTGGCTTACGGTGTGCAGGATGCTATTGATACTATGATCGCTTCCGGAGCCTATGCCGTGAACGATCCCATGAGTGCGGTAGAACGTTTCCAGAAGAAAACATGTCTGAACAGAGTACTCCATCAGGGAGACAAAGTCTGGGAAGAAAATGCCGGACGCTGGGAAGATGAGGATGCCGGTAATGTGGAGGTCACAGCAGCAAGACAGAAGATCACCGCTTCCCTGGAGCCTCTGATCGTGGGTGTGAGCCGTGTCATTGACTTCTATGATTCCAGGAACAGTGAAAATCCCATTGAAAAGTCCTATGTTACCGGTCTGGGCGGCAGCTTCAGCGGCATGAGCAAGCTGTTCACCAACTGCCTGGAGCGCAAGGTACATACCCTGTCCGAGATGGATGACAAGATCGGCATGAGCAAGGCCATCCGTTCCACCAGACCCGCAGCCTATATTTCCTGTCTGGGTGCGGTACTCGCCCCCGTGGGACTGATCGACAAGAGCACCCAGAAGTCCAAGGGACTGACCGTAGTCAGCGGCACGAACTATACCTTCGTCAGTGTGGCGGTACTGGTGTTGGGCGTGATCCTGTCCATCGCCATGGCAGCCACCTCTGTGACCAGGTACCTGGGAAATGTGGCGCAGAATGTGTATCTGCAGAACCGGGTACAGGAGCTGCAGCCGGCACAGGCAGTATACAACGATTATCTGGCGGCAGAAGCCCAGTATGATAAATACACATATTTATATGCTTATACCCAGACTCCCAATGAGAATCTGGTGGAGTTCATCAATGAACTGGAACAGATCCTGCCGGACAGCTTCTATACCAACAGCTTCAGCTCCGACCAGACCGGCATCAGCATGTCAGTGACGGTGGAAGGGAAAGCAGCGGCAGCCCGTACGATTCTGAATATCCGCAACATGCAGAGCATTGATGATGTAGAGATCAGCAATATTACGGACAGCAAGGATGAGACCGGCACGTCCATAGTGACTTTTTCCATTACCGGAAGCTATAAGGATCTGACGGATGAGACCGAAGAGAGCGGTGAGGCACAGACCGGCACCCAGACAGCACAGTAGGAGGCAGCGGAAGATGAAGGTTAAGAAGAGTGAAATTCAGCTTTTGATCGCAGTGATCGGTGTTCTTATTGTTGTGTGTACGTATTTTCTGGTATATTCCAGTTTTAATGAAAAATCAGATGCCCTTGAGGCACAGAATGTAACGTTATCATCCCAGGTGGCAACGCTGGAAGCCTTAGACCAGCGCAAGGCAGACTACATTGAGGCTACCGGGAAGATGCAGTCCTATATCACGAATTTTGAGAACCGTTTCCCGGCAGATATCTTACCGGAAGACAGCATTATGATGGTAAAGACATTGGAAGATTATACTCGTACCGAGGTGGCAAATATTGCATTCGGTTCCGAAGCAGAGGTGGTGTATACTCCTGCAGCGGATGCGGCAACGACGACTGCGGATGCAACAGCTGCCACGGATGTAGCAGCAGCCGATGCTGCGGCAGATACCACAGCAGCTGCCGCAACGACGGCAGCAAGTCCGGTATCTACGGACGGTACTGCTTATGCAGATACCCATATGTATGAGGTACCCCTGAGCATCAGCATTTCCTGCACCTATGACGATTTCAAGGGACTGGTAAGATACATTTACAATCAGCAGGAACGCGAGAGCATCCAGGGCGTCAGCATCAGCTACAACGAGACCGACGGAATGCTCACCGGCAACATGACCATGAACACCTATTATCTGCTGGGAACCGATAAGGTATACAGTTCACCTTACATCCCGGATATGCAGATGGGCGTAGACACTATTTTCGGAAACGTGGAATAATAGATTTGCAATCATAGCAGTATACGACTGCTTGCAGGCAGGATACTGCTATGATTAGCAAATCAAACAACCATGAGCAGGAAGGACGATAGTCCGGAGTGCGAATGGTTGTCCGGTTTCGGGAGCACGGAGTGCGGAGAAAACGGTATTAGTCATGAGCAGGGAGGACGA
Organism: Clostridium sp. AM34-9AC; assembly: GCF_003480225.1. Lineage (NCBI taxonomy): Bacteria > Bacillati > Bacillota > Clostridia > Eubacteriales > Clostridiaceae > Clostridium > Clostridium sp. AM34-9AC. The sequence continues at coordinate 116,247 of NZ_QUIU01000001.1, read as the reverse complement.
TAGTCCGGAGTGCGAATGGTTGTCCGGTTTCGGGAGCACGGAGTGCGGAGAAAACGGTATTAGTCATGAGCAGGGAGGACGATAGTCCGGAGTGCGAATGGTTGTCCGGTTTCGGGAGCACGGAGTGCGGAGAAAACGGTATTAGTCATAGCAGGGAGGATGCCTCACATGCAGGAACGCACGGAGAGAAGACAACTGAATAACGAAGGCTTTTCTCTGATTGAACTGCTGATTGCCATCGTGATCCTGTCGATCATCGTTGTGCCGCTTTTGCACAGCTTTGTGACTTCTGCCAGAACCAATGCCAAGTCCCGCAACACCATGCATGCCACGGCCATCGCAGAGGATGTCATGGAGCAGTTTGAGGCACATACACTGGAGGAGATGGCAGACACCTATGAGACGGTCACTCCCACTGATTTCACTAACAATGTGCAGAGAGATGTCTCTCTGGATGTGGACGGAGACGGCGCAGCAGAAGATGGTATCTGGCAATATACCTTCCGGGATGAGAAGACGACTTCGGGCACCTATGATGTAGTGGTGACACTGGATCCTAACGGTTACACGGCACTGAATGAGAAGGATATTGTAAATATCCAGAACCTGGCAGGCAATCTGAATGCGGTATATTCCGAATCGGAAGATGCCGCACAGGAGGCTTACGGTTATTTTGAAGCGTATTCCGGCGGCAGAGACGTTATGGAGATTGCCAGGAATACTACCAAGACCATCGAAATATCCATAGACAGCAGCCGCATTTTACTGGATCTGGGAGACGGAGAGAGTGTAGAGACAGATGTGTATCTGGTGACGGCCTCCACAGTCTATCATTGTAATTCCGCTATCCTTACGGGCATCAGCGGAGATTATCCCCAGAACGGCTCGGATTATGTGATCTTTTCCAATGAAGAGGCGGTAAGAGCCAAAGCAGCGGAGCTTAAGAAGGAGAAGGAGAGCGGGAATCCGGTGGATGCAGAGGAGATCATTTCCCAGCTGGCCAATATCATTGTGTGCCTGCAGCCCAGAGTGGAGGCATCCCAGAGTGCGGTGACTTCTGCGGTAGACAAAGTGATCGTAAATAACCCGAAGAATGTACAGACGAATCTGTTCCTGGTGGAGCAGACTCCGTCAGCGGAGAGAATAGACAGCTTCACGGACGAAAGCACCGGTTTTAACCCGTATTCCTCCTGGAACAACAATTACAAGGCGGCATTTGAACTGCGGGAGACCTGGCCGGGCTGGATGTCCTCTGCCGGAGCCAGCATTGATTCCGCCTGCAGACTGCGGACGAATCTGATAGACCGCAGCAATACGGAATACATTTTCAATGATCTCAGCGTGTCCGGTGCGGCAGGAAATGCTGTCGGAGATGTGGCGAAGGATATTATGGGTGCGGACGGCGGTCTGACACCGACGGAGCGACGCAACCGTATCTATGACATGCGGGTACAGGTGTACAGCAGGGATACGATCGGTGTACAGTCCCCTGTGCTTACCATGACGGGAACCGTGATCGAGTGATCCGTCAGGCACAGGACAGAGAAGATACCGGAAGGAAGACGAGAAAAATGAAGATATGCGGAAGAAATCCCAAAATATTTTCAAGGGTAAGACAATTCCACAGACGAACGGACAATAAGGGCTCAGCAATGGTCGTTGTGATCATTGCCATGGCCTTTATTGGCATTTTAGCCAGTGTTTTGATGTATATGTCACTGCTGAACTATCAGATGAAGGTGAACAATCTCAAGGCGAAGGACAACTTTTACTCCGCAGAGACTGTGCTGGATGAGATCCGGACGGCTATGGGAGAGCGGGTGTCCGCTTCAGTCGGAAGTGCCTATGAACTGGTTCTGAAAAATTATGAGGCAACCTCCGCAGAGGAGAAGCAGAACAAACTGAGATATTATTTCCTGAAGGATATGCAGGATTATTATGCAGTGACAGGAAGTATGAATATCAACAACTATGATCTGACCAAGCTGTTCAACAGCCTGTCTTCGGAGATAAAGCGGGGGACGGTGCTAGAGACATTGAATGACTCCGGGGAAGTAGTGTACCGGATGGCTCTGGACAGCAGCGGCAGTCTGAAGGTATATGTAATGACAACGGATCCGGTGACGGGCAACAAGGAGAGAGTGGAGACCACGGATATTCCTACCGGACGTTTTCAGTTGTACACCGATGGACTTTCCTTCTGCGGTCTGAAAGTGACTTATACGGATACCGATGGCTATGTGTCCGTGATCCAGACCGATATCCGGGTGAAGATGCCGGATATGGATTTTGCGCAGGCAGTGACACTTCCCTCCATTACGGGGATCTCCATGGTGGCGCAGGAGAATATTCAGGCACTTCCTTCTGATTCCACGCTGATCAGTAAAAATGTCATTGGCGGCAGCTTTTATGCGGAACGTTTTATCGTGGGCAGCGAAGAGTCCGGCAAGGGTAACGGTGTGACGGTGGAATGGAAAGAGACCACCGGCAATGAAAACGAAGACAAGCGTATGGTGATGGCTTCCGATTTATATCTGGGAGAAGGAGCCACACTTACCACAGATCAGTACGGTGAAGTATGGGCCGGTTCCATTGCCATGAACGGAGGGATTCCGGGCAATACGGGAAGCAACGGAACGTTGAGCTTTCAGGGAAACAACGTATATGTGGCCGGAGACCTCAGGATGACCGGGGAACGGAATGTATTTACCGCCGGAGCACAGATCGACGGAGAATATGCCGGACAGTATATCGGCTTCGGTAATGGAAAGGGCGTGGACAGCAGCGCCATTCTGGTCAACGGCACGGATACGGAGATCTATCTGAATGAATTGAAGAATCTTACGCTGGCGGGAAATTCTTACATTTCTCTGACGAAAGCCAAGGATGGCATTACCGGCGAGGATGGTGTGAGCAACACCGGAGTACAGGATGTGATGATGGGACAGTCTATCGCTGTGAAGAGTGACCAGCTGGCTTACCTCGTTCCGGCGCAGTGTATCGGCGTGGATGCTTCCGGCAAGACCGTGTTAAACGGTGCCAGCAACCCGATCACGTTGGAGCAGTATAAGGACAAGATCAGGGACCAGGCGGATGTAACGGAAGTGGCATTGAATATTCCGTCCGCTACTCTGAATGGTCATACGCTGGCCGAGTACGGACTGACCCAGAACAATATCCAGAAGATTTTCAAGCGGATCAACAGCAAGATCACGCTGGTGTATTATTATGTAAGCTTTGACAGCACCTCTGATACCGCGAGAGCCAATGCCAACCGGTATTTTCAGGATTATTACGGTGCCAACCAGCAGACCATGGAAGCCTATACCGGTCTGTATACCAAAGCCATTCAGGTGCGTGGACAGCAGAACGGAGCGTATATCATGCATCTGGCAGGCAATGTGGCCATGTATGACAGCAGTGCGGCTGCGGGAAGTCAGGAGAAGCTGTTGGATGCCACACTGACCAGTGATGGTGCCAATGCAGGATATCAGGCACTTTTGGCATCGGATCAGTTGAAATTCCAGGCATTGTCCAAGAAGATGATCGATGTCTATGAGCAGCTGCTTCCTTCGGAGAAGACGGATGCAGCCAATGCTTATACCAATCTGGTAAATGAAGGGGAGATAACGACCTTCCATGCTGTATTAAACGGTAGTACCGGAAATAAGGTGGAGTCAAAATATTTCGGCAATACCACAGGAAGCCTTGCGGAGCAGGGATATAAGGCAGTTATCGTAAAGGGTGATTATACCTATCCGGAAGCCGGATTCGGCGAGTTCAGTGGACTGATCATTGCTACCGGAGATGTCAAAGTGACAAAGGAATTCCAGGGAACGATCCTGTCCGGCGGAACGATCACGCTGGATCAGAATGTCAATGTGGAACCTGACCGGGATGCGGTGCTTCATGCCCTGACCTATTCCAGAACGATCGTAGATGCTGCCGGTAAGACACAGGAATATCATGTGGTAGATTTTTTAAATGGCGGAGACGGTTACCTGAGCAGTAACGGTAAGTCCTATAAGAACAGTGATATAAATCTGGGAGATTTGATAGTTTATGAAAACTGGCAGAAAGAATAACAACAGTGGTTTTTCCCTGGTGGAGCTGATCATTGTCATTGCGATCATGGCGGTGCTGGTGGGTGTGATGGCCACATCCATTACATCCCTGACCGGCAGGAAAGTCCGGAAATGTGCGGACGAAATTGTGACAACACTGGAGCGGACCAGAGTGCTGACCCTCGGAAAAGAACAGAATCGGGTGGAATGCGTTATCAGCTATAATGATACGACCAAGGAATATACGGCACAGATCCGGCAGGGAGATGTGGAGGTATCCAACAGGGTACTGGGAAAAGAGCCTATTGATATCAAAGTATATTTTGAGGGGGATTCCACGGGATATTCCCTGACGGAACTGAAAGGATCCGACAGCCTGTTACCTTATGTTTCATCTTCAAATGGGCTGCATCTGGTGTTTAACCGTGCATCCGGGGCCTTTGAGAAGGATACCTGTACGGCAAACAATGTGTTGAAGGAATATTGTCAGAAAATCGTCGTAAGCAACGGAACGAGAAACATAGAAATCACAACGGTCGGCAAGACTGGTAAGATCCTGACGAAGTAAGGAGGTTGACCATGGGTATTGGAAAGAAAGGATTTACTCTGGTAGAGATCATCGTATCTCTTGCCATCATGACCATAGTAGCTGGTGCGGTGGGAGCATTCGTGGTCGCCGGCAACAATTCCTATATGCGGGGGAACAAGGAACTGACCCTGCAGGAAGAAGCCCAGCTGACCGCCAACCAGATGATCGATCTGATCATTGATGTGGAGAAGGGTATCAGCTTTTCCAATCTGACAGATCAGGAAGCGGTTGATGTTGATGGCAATGTGGCAAAAGACGTTAACGGCATGGAAGTAACCAATGCCAGTGTCAGCGAGCTGCGTCTGATCAATAATGACAACAGCTATATGATCCGCTGGCAGGGGGGTGCCGGAGCGGATTATGCCGATGCCAATCAGGTATATCTTTACGAGGTAACAAATACTAAGGACGGCGAAGGCAAAGTTGTGGTAGGAGATTTTGACGCGGCTAAGCCCGCACTGATGGCAGAGCATGTCAGCAGTTTCAGCGTGGACCTCAGTGAACTGGATAAGCGGAAAGTCGTTCTGAATATGACCTTTACCTATCAGGACAAATCCTATGATATTTCCGAGACCATCAAGTTAAGAAATGATCTGAGCTCCGAACCGTCCAGTATCTATTCCTGGATCAGCGGCATCCGTATCATTCCCGAGCACGCAGATCTGAAACAGGGACAGGCTTTCGTCTTCGATTACGAGATCACCGGAGACGAGGAAGCCATTGCTCAGGGCGTGACCTGGGCCGTAAGTTATCAGGATGGCAGCGCATGTAAGAGTACCATCAGCGGTAACGGTAAACTGAGTGTGGCAGCGGATGAGACCATAGCAGAGAATATTCTGACAGTAACCTGTACCGCCGTAGCGGATCCTACCATAGCGGCAACGGCTACCGTAACGGTACAAAAGCATATGGTGGATTCTCTGGACATAGAACCGAAAGATGCTTCGGTGATTCAGGGGGACAGCCTGCAGTACTCTTATACTATGGAAGGAACAGAAGAGGCTAAAAATGCCGGGGTGACCTGGAGCGTGGCAAGAGTGGACGCAACTGGACTTAAGGCAGGAACCACGATAAATGGGAGCGGTCTTTTGACGGCTGACAGATATGAGCCGACCGGAACACTTGTGCTACAGGTAACCTGTACTTCCGTGGCGGATCCCGGAATGTCTGCATCCACAAAGGTATCGGTATTACCCTATACCAACATTGACGGAAAATATGATGCAACACTGATTGCCAGGAATCTGACCACATATGATTTTACCGAAGGAAGTACGGAAAAGATCGGTTATAAGGCATTGATTGAATGTCTGCCGTCCTGGGCGGATTACAGAAATGGTTATCCACAGATTGAGTGGAGTGTGGTAGATGATTATGCCAATAATTACAAAATAACCGGTTTGACAGATTCTGATGGTCGACAGTTCCAGGCAGAACTGGAATGTGGAAATATGACGGATACGGTAGTACGTGTACGTGCGGTGATAGCTTTATCAGCAGATATTAAGATTACCAGAGAAATCGATATTACAATCCCTCCCCTGAAGACGGTTGTAAACGCGAAGGAACCGTATATTTACTCCAGTCAGTTTGTATTAAACCGTAATGGAAAAATTAATTGCGAGATTCGAAATTATAAAGGGGAAGTAAATTGGAGATTTGCAGATATTCCCAGTGAGCTGAATAATGATTTCAAGGTATGGAACGGAATACAAAAATCATATCAGGTCGGTTTTGAAGTCTATGACGGAGCATATGATAATGTTCATCAGGAAGGCTATCTGACAACAGAAAATACGGGAGAATCTACAGAGATAAGAGCACTTAGCTATATTTCCTGGGATACCGAATATCGTCTGAAGCTTCAGGCATGGAGCCTGGATGATTCCACATTAGTGGCCGAAACGGTAATACTGGTGCCGGTAGTGGATATCTTATTTGCCAATGATCAGCATGTGATTACGGTGCTGAGACCTACCTGGACGAATCGTTATGATCTGCATGCGTATGGTTTTGAGTCTGGAAGAGAGAAAGGACATAGAGCAGCAAAACTGGCAGGATATTTCCAGGGAGAACTTCCGTTGGATTCCAACACGAAATTTGCAGAAATTGATAATATGCATCTTCCTTTTTCGCAGGTACAGTTTGATATTGGCGCACATGAAGAAAATGATTATTTAATTATGACCATTTATGATGAACGATATCCGGATCATAAGAGAAATCTTTTACTGGAAGTAGAGAAGAATCCGGAGTGGTGGGAATGGAAGGATAATAAATGACCATGAATTGGAAACGCAATTCAAAAAAGTATATAGCAGGAATCCTCACCATAGCTTTGGCCGTCGGAGCCGGTCAGAGCTATGGCTCTATGGAGGTCAGTGCGCAGGAAAGAACCCTTCCGGGTATTGAAAAACTGGTACAGGATACGGTAGCTTCTTCTGATGGTACTTTCCATATTCTGGAGATCGTTCCGTCGAAGGAAAATGCCACGATCGGCTATCTGGCAGGCGGCGAGGAGCCGGTATCTGAGGGCAGAAAGCTTTCCGAGATGCCGTCAGCCACAGAGCGCCAGACAGCTATGGACAGTCTGGATGCTGCAAAGTTTCCGACGACAGGTCCGGTTACTTTTTCTGCCTACAGCGAAAGCACCGGAGCTTCCAGAACCGAGGACGTAAGAGGACGCTTTGTATTCCGACAGGACGGATCCGGCAGATACAATTACCAACAGATCGATGCGGTCTATCGTGAGATTGCCAATGGGGAGACGGTGGCAGCAGGAGAACGTTATAACCGATACAGTGCATTGGAGGCCGCCGGAGACAGTAACCGGGATGCCAAAAGCGTGACCCCGGTATTTTCCCATAGATCTACCGGAGGAAGCAACGGACTGGAGACTACGATTATCAATGGTTCAGACAGCACCAGGGGATATGCGCAGGGCTTATATGCAATTTCGGAGACGGATCTGGCCGCTATTGATAAAACGAGTTTTCAGGCAAAAGATTATGTGGGAAGGACAATCTATCAGAAGATAGGTACGGGTGAGACTGCAGTTTATACCTATCTTGGACAGATTGTATACGGTACCGATGCGGCACTGCCGGATGGATTAAAGACTACGTCCAGAGGGGTATCCGGAAATGATGCAGGTACTGCTGTGCAGGCACGCACGACATCCGGAGGAGATGCGATAGCAGCCTATTCTGCCGGAGATATTACCCAGAATCTCTACATCCTGGATCATGCACAGCCGGATAGCGCACAGCTTTGGGCAAAATGGGATGATGTTTCGAAGGCATATACATTTGAGACCATAGCCAGTGCCTATCTTGTGGATTTCACAGCAAATGATAACGGCGACTATTATGTATCTGCAATGACAGTAAGTGACAAAAACGGTGATTACCGTCTGATCGATACCTATCGTAAGGATGAGGCCGGCAGCTACACTATGGTGACACCGGGTTCCCTTCAGGTTACTTACAAGGGGGAAGCGGGCTTTGACACCGCCAACAGCTATGATTTTGTAGGGGATGACAGAGAGGATGCTACGGAGACTATTGCCTATAACGGCGGTTTCTACAACAAAGAATGGTTCAAGAAAAATGTCCTGAATCTGTCCGGTACCAGTCGTTATGAGAGTGGTACAGCCACCGGAGACGATATCGATACACTGAAGATCGAAGTGACAACACTTACCCTGCAGGAACTGGCTGATCTGGCAGATGCTTCCATTACAGCGGAGGATTCTTATTGTGGAATTGATCTGGCAGATGTGGATCTGTTCTATTTTTCCGGTCAGGGAAATTACGGGGCAGAGCCGTCCAATATGGTCTCTGCGGCAACCGTGATCGCAAAGCTGGCATTTGGCGTGGACGGCAGCGGGATCAGAACCGCTGCAGCCAGAGTGCCGGTGATCATGGATTATAATTTTTATGCCAAGAACAGCACCCAGAGCAATGAAGTGTTGACGAAACTGGCATTGACTCTGCTGCAGGTGTCGGATGACAATGTGGCAACCGCAATCGCAGGTCAGGGAGATTCCTATTGGGAAAATGTAAGTGTCGATACGCTGAAAAGCGCGGCAGAGGGAAATATCAGATCCTATGCGTCTGCAATGCAGGCGGCAAATGCGGATACCCTGACGTTGGATACCTTGAAGGAATACCTGAACGAAAATGTATACCTGAACAACGACAGTTCCAAAGCTTATGCGGCAGAGGATTATCTGACGGATCTGAAGTCAGATACGACAAGAGCATGGATCTACACGGATGTCCTGAAAGAGATCCGCTACGAGAATTTTCTGATCACACAGGAAAATGCCACGGCGGTCACTTTGAATGAAGAGATCAGCAAAGCTTCCATCACCAGATATATTATGAACTGGTATCTGCACAGAAGCCAGGTAAAGGACAGCCTTGCGATATTGGATCTGGAGCCCTGTTATGATTTCGGAACTGGAGCTTTATCTGCAGATTCCGTGAAAGGATTTCTGGGGCAGAGCAGTTACGGTGGAAGGATTTCCATTACCCAGATGGCTTCCGCAGAGTTCATTGGCAAGATAGAGGATCTCAACGATCGATATGATATGATCTATGTGGGTGCCCGCACCGGAACCATGAATGTGAAAAACAATCAGACCGTTTACAATGACAGTTCCATGAATGGGCTGATCTATACGCATATCGGGGATCTGTATGATTATAAGGATGAATCGGATGATAACAAGAACCGTCTGAAGGATGATTCCCTGAGTCACACTTCCAATCAGTACCGTGGCCCGGGAAACGATATGAACTCCACCAGAGAAAAGGAGTTCGAGCAGTATATTTCCGCCGGGTATCCGGTAGTATTTGCGAATGCACTTCTGACGGGAATTGACGGTAAGGTGAGTGCCAATACGGCAACAGTGGACGAAAGTTCCTATTTTTACCAGTTGATACAGTTTGCCTTGTCCACGGATGAAAGCGGCAATTACAAATACTGGCAGGAGAATGTATTTGCGGAGAGTCAGCTAGTACCCGGAGCAGCAGAAAAGGCGGCGGATGACAGCAAAGAGGCGCTGGCTGCCGCAAAGGCGGCAAAGGAAGCAAGAGAAGAGAGACAGAGAAACTTTGGCAACCATCTGAATCTTTCCAAACTGCAGATCGAATGGGTGAAAAATCTTGGGGAAGATTATATTCCTACAGAGCTGCATTACAACGGGGACGGTATCAACGATGCGTTCCTGAAGATGACGGACGGTAAGTTCTATCTGCAGTATATTTTTGCTCTGTCCAATGATGCGGCTGCCTCCCAGGTGAGCACGACGTATGATTGCAAGCTGTATATTGATAAGAACTCCGACGGTCGCTTTTCCGGTTCCGATGTGATCGGGCAGACACTTTCCTCCACAGAGGAGCTTGCCGGACTGAATCTGTATGTCAGATCCGGGCAGGAATGGAAGGAAGTGGCGAAGAATGACGGTGGCCATTACGAGCTGCGCACCGGATATACCTATAAGGTAGTCAGAGTGCTGCCGGATGATTATCAGGGAGTATTGCCCTGGAAGATGATCTTCTTTGATAATTCTGATGCACTGGTGAGAACCGCAGTGTCCGGTTATACGGCAGTGGACAGAGGTTCCAGAGTGGATATTCAGGTATTGCAGCTGATGTCCGACAGAAAAGCATCTAATGACAAGACACTGTGGAATCTGGAAAGTGACAGTGATGTAAAGTCACTGTTAAGCGGTATCCGGGAATTTAATGTATCTATTGATTCCGTGAAGACTTCAACTTTTATCAACGGATTGATTTCAGACGATCAGTTGAAAAAGCTTAAGACCGATGAACAGAAGTCTGAGGCTTATTACAATGCGGCATACAATACTTTCCAGCAGTACGATATGCTGATCCTGGGATTCGGAGACAACTATCAGTTCGGAAGCAAGGATCAGAGCCTGAAGAACATGGCAGTATCCGAAGCCATCCGTGATTATATCGAAGATGGTAAGAGTGTCCTGTTTACCCATGACAGCAGTTCTTATATCAACAGTAAGGCCGGTAGCGGTAAAGGCTGGTACTGGGGCTACGAGTTCAACAAGACCATGCGTGCGGCGGTAGGGCTGGATCGTTATGGTGCGTTGCTGGAATATTATGATGACCAGAGGAACAATTCCAGTTTATCCGATGCCCAGAGAAAGCGTTATGATGCTTATTACAATATTCTGGACACGCAGTACAATTACGATACGGCATGGAAGCCGGGAACGGACCGGAGCAGTGATCAGACGGTCGGAAATATCGAGGGTACGACCAAATATACGACAGTCCGTTATGTGCAGAATCGGATCAATGCGATCCTGCGGAAAGGAACGTCTTATACGAGCTTCTGTTTCCCGATTCGCAATTCTCTGTTTTATCAGGGTATGGATAAGACAACGAACTCTCAGGGGCAGATCACGGTGCTGGGAGATTACAAGGAATTCGGAGACGGTGCCGGTCCTGATATGATCGTTTCGCAGGTAAATCAAGGACAGATCACTAATTATCCTTATCAGATCACTACAGAAGAACAGCAGACTCTGACAGTGGCGGCAACACATTATCAGTGGCTGCAGCCGAACATGGAGCTGGATAAGGACGGAGACGGCAAGAATGATATTGTGGTATGGTATTGTCTGTCCGACCTGTCCGACAATGCCAAGACCAGAAAGTCGCAGACCGAGTGGAACAACGGATGGGGCAACGACAATGGCGTGAATCTGTATAATGTCAGCCCTAAAGATGTGGTAAATAATTATTATATTTACAGCATGGGTAATGTCACGTATTCCGGTGCGGGACATACGGAGCCCACGGGAATGGCGGAGAAGAAGCTGTTTGTGAACACCATGGTAGCGGCTTACAATGCAGGAACCAAGGCACCTTCCGTATTTTTCCGGGATGACAACGGCAACACCATTGACTCCGTATATATGATGTATGATGCTGCCAACAAGATGATCCTGGATCGAAGCAATAAGATTCAGGTGGATTTCAAGGCTACCGATTACAACATCCTGTCTTCAGCAACGGAGATCCGGGTAGAGTTCTTCAAGGAATCCACGGATGCGGATGCCATAGAGATCGCATATGGCAAGGACAAGCTGAAGGTGAAGCCTCTGACCGGGCTTACGGTAATGAATTCCGCAGGAACAGCAGTGGATGCACATGTGATCACCGGTGGAGACAATCACTTTACGGAAGGTGGAAAGGACTATTATGTCACAGGTACGTCGTATTATTCTGTGACCAGTGACGGTGTATACACGCTGGCATTCCCTGCATCGGAGATGGGCCTGTTCTCCGGCAGCGGCAAGATGACGCTTAACGATCAGGATGCCGCCACCATCTACATCCGGGCGACAACCGTTTACGACAACGGAGCCAAGCGGACCGAAGGCGCTGTTAAGAGCCTGACGGTCAGCGCAGCGGAGCTGTTTGAGCTGGATTAAAGGATTTGCGGGCGACGCAGAAAAGACAAATTGCACAAAGAGCAGGGCTGTGGAAAAGTACCAATTTCCACAGCTCTGTTTTTGTATGGTTTTTTACCTGCAATTTTCTTGCAGAATCGATATGCATGTGCTATAGTAATCACATCTTAAGAAAGTCTATATAGGCAATATTCTGAAAATGCTTTAATGCGTAGGTGCAGTCGATGGCGGATCGCCGCAAATTCATGGATTGACAGAACAATCGGACAGGGAGAAAACTATTGGAAACAAACGATATTGTGACGAAAAATTTTGAAAGCTATGCGGATGTGGCGGCGGACATTATTAATGTTCTGTTACATGAAGGGAGAAGAAGGGTTAAAGATTATGAAATGTTGTCGGCGGCTACTGAGAGTCTTTACTTGGATAAAGAAAATGGATTGCGAAATCAATTGGAAGATGTAGCAAAGTACCATGTGGTAAATGGGGTGCCTAAGGTATTGTATTTATTTGCCAATCAGACAAAGGTGGATAAGGGCATGGTATTGCGCAAGGCCGGGTATGCAGGTGGAGAATACCGCAGACAATATGAAAAACAAAATCCGAGCCTATATCCTGTGATAGAAATTGTGTTATACTGGGGAAAGAGCAGGTGGAAAGGGGGATGCAGTTTGCACCGGTTATTTGATGAAGAAGGGGCGACTGCAGATATTATATGGAAGTATGTAGATGATGTACAACTTCATGTTTGGGAAATGCGTCATTTACCCAGAGAAATACGAGAGCTTTTTCAAAGTGATATGAGAATCATCGTGGATTATCTTGCAGAGGGAGATAGCTATCGGTCGGACCGAAAAGTGATTCATAAAGAAGCAACAGTTAAGATGCTACGGGTATTATCCGGAGATACAAATGTTGATGATACCGGAGATGCATTAAAAGAAATGGGAATCAAAGAGGAGGATGAGATCAGGGTGTGTGAATTATTTGATCAGTATACAAGAAAAGGGATTGCACAGGGAATTTCGCAGGGGATTTCTCAGGGAGTTGCGCAAGGGATTATTATAATGTGCAAGGATTTTAATACCAGTTATGAAGAAACTTTACAAAAGGTGAGACTGAAACTGAATATCTCAGAGCAGGAAGCTGAGAAAGAAATGAAACTTTATTGGTAAATATGGAATAGAAACTTGACTTTTTCTATGTACTATGATAAATATATACTATACCTACTGGAACAGTAGGAAATATAAAGGGAATAATATAGTATACATAGACATAGGAGGAGAAAAAGATGGCATTTGCAGCAGAGACCATATGTGTCCAGGGAAGTAATGAGAGAAAGGATCCGTTCGGCGCCATCAGCATGCCCATTTATCAGAATGCGGCGTATGCGCATCCGGGACTGGGGAAGAGTACGGGATATGATTATTCCCGCTGCAGCAACCCCACCAGAGACGAAGTGCAGAAGACGGTTGCTCTGTTGGAACAGGGAACAGAGGCACTGGCATTTTCTACGGGAATGGCGGCAATCACTGCAATGATGGAAATCTTTTCTCCCGGAGATCATCTGATCGCTACCGATGATCTGTACGGCGGTACGTTGAGACTGTGGAACATGATCAGTCACAAGAATGGTATTTCCGTGGATTGTGTAGATACTTCCAACGTGGATACGGTGAAGGCAGCGTTGCGCCCGGAGACAAAAGCTATCTATCTGGAGACACCGTCCAATCCGATGATGAAAGTAGCGGATATTCAGGCAATTGCAGATCTTGCGCATGAGAATGGATGCCTGTTGATCGTGGATAACACATTTCTGTCTCCTTATTTCCAGAAGCCGTTGACATTAGGAGCTGATATCGTGGTACACAGTGGAACCAAATATCTGGAAGGACATAATGATACTTTGTCCGGTTTTCTGGTGGTGAAGGATAATGCTCTGTATGACCAGCTCTATAATATCTACAAGACTACAGGAGCCTGTCTGTCTGCGATTGACAGCTGGTTGTTACTCCGCGGTATCAAGACACTGGCAGTCCGCATGGAACAGCACCAGAAGAATGCTCTGGCCATCGCACACTGGCTGGAACAGAGACCGGAAGTGGAAGAAGTCTATTATATCGGACTGGATTCCAGACCGGATAAGGAGCTGATTGACAGACAGTGCAGCGGCTATGGCGGAATGATTTCTTTCCGATTGAATTCTGCGGAGAAAGCTGTTAAAATTTTGGAGAGCGTAAAGCTGATCCGTTTTGCAGAAAGCCTGGGAGGCGTGGAAAGTCTTCTGACCTATCCCATGAAGCAGACCCATGCAGATGTACCTGTAGAGGTCAGGGAAACTCTGGGTGTGGATGAAAAGCTTTTGAGAATGTCTGTTGGTATTGAGAATATTGATGACCTGCTGGCAGACTTGGAGCAGGCCTTTGCCTGAGTGGGGTTGACTGGTATACATAGTAATTTAGCCAGTTCCGCGGAAAGTTTCACGGAAGTCCCACAACAGACGCAACGAGTCAGGACGTGCAGAAGGTCCTGGTAGAATAGGTACGATTGACAGAAAAATTTAACCTGCAACTTGGGGCCACAGGCAGAAAGCTTGCAGGTTGTCGAAAGGTAAGAGGATTCGTATGGCTACATACAACTTTGATAAAATTATAAATCGTAAGGGAACGAACTGCCTGAAGTACGACTATGCCGTGGAGAGAGGCAAGCCTGCGGATGTGCTGCCACTGTGGGTCGCAGACATGGACTTTACAGTATCGGAGGAGATTACGAAAAGCCTTCACGCGGCGGTAGATCATGGAATCTACGGATACACCCAGCCTAAGGATGCTTATTATAATGCCATAACCAATTGGATGGAAAAAAACCATAATTGGAAGACGAAGAGAGAGTGGATCATGAAGACCCCCGGTGTGGTATTTGCACTGGGTGCAGCGGTAAAAGCTTTCACAAAGCCGGGAGATGCGGTCTTGATCCAAAATCCGGTGTATTATCCCTTTACCAATATCATTAGGGACAATGACCGTAGGGTGATTGATAATACATTGGTATACGAAAAAAGGGTAACTGAAGGAAAGTCGCAGTACAGCATAGATTATGAAGACTTCGAGCGCAAGATTGTGCAGGAGAATATAAAACTGTTTATCCTGTGCAATCCTCACAATCCGGTGGGAAGAGTATGGAACAGAGAGGAACTGCAGTATTTGGGAGAGATCTGCCTGCGCCATCATGTGATCGTAGTCAGTGATGAAATTCACAATGATTTTGTATATCCCGGATTTGAGCATACGGTGTTTGCCAATGTGGATCCCCGTTTTGCGGAGTTCACCGTGACCTGCACCGCACCCAGTAAGACCTTCAATCTGGCAGGCTTACAGATTTCCAATATTTTTATCTCAAATGAGACATTGCGGGAAGCATTCCAGAAGGAAATCGACAAGACCGGATACGATGAGCCGAATGCGTTGGGAGCGGTAGCCTGCGAGGCTGCATATCGTGGCGGACAGGAGTGGCTGGATCAGTTGAGAGCTTATCTGCTTGAGAATCTGAACTTCCTGCGAGCATATCTGCAGGAGAAAATTCCACAGATTCATCTGGTAGAGCCGGAAGGTACTTATCTGGTATGGCTGGATTGCAGTGAACTTGGGATTTCCGGCAAGGAACTGGATCAGTTTATCGTAGAGAAAGCGGGACTCTGGCTGGATGGCGGAGCAATGTTCGGACCCAGTGGAGCAGACTTCCAGCGAGTGAATATTGCCTGCCCCAGAGCAACTCTAGAGCTTGCACTGGACAAGCTGAAGGCGGCAGTAGACAACCTGGGCTAGGTCCGACAGATTTGATGTGAGCAAAGAAAAATATCTGTGGACGCTTGTTCCGATAGGACAAAAATTATAGCGGTATAATATTAACAGACATATGGTATATTTTTACAATGTTGTCCATATACTGTAACATATCAGGCCATTCATGACTGATCACGGCAGCTTATGCTACGCTTGTGATCCCTGATGAATGGCCTTTTCGATAGTATTGCCATAAGGAAAGGAGCACACAGTATATGCCAAGAGGACAGAGAAAATCCCTGGAGGAAAAGATCCAGGCAAAACAGGAGTTGATCAATGCGCTGAATATCCGCATTGAATCCGAGGAACGGGAACTGGAAGAATTATATGAGCAGAAGAGGCGCAAAGAACTGGAGGCAGTAAGTGACCTGATCGAGGATGCCGGCCTGGCACCGGAGGAAGTCACCGAAGTCTTGCAACAATACATTGAGAACCGCAGCGCAAATGCATCGTGAGATTGCAGGTGAAAGAGAGCTTGCTCACCTTAAAGAACCGGAGCTGTACCGCCCAAAAGTTAGAAACAGAATCAATCTAATGACTGGAGGCCGATACACGCCCGGTCTTTTTTTGTGCCCGTTTGGTTATCGCCAATCATGCAAGCATGTTGGCTCTCTTGCGCTCATTATATCGTGAGCACAGCTCACTCAATGCATTTCGCAAAATCACACTTGCAAGCAAGTGATTTTGCTTCATCATATCATAAAAAGTACTGCGTGATAATCTGCTGTACCTGTTCTGAACGAATGGGAACCTTGCCGGTCTCGTAAGTGGTGATCAGCTGCATGGACGGAAAGATTCCGTTGTAGCAGTAAGACTTGAGTTTGTTGCAGGCAGCATCACAATAATTGTTCTTGTCCATCATCCCGAAGTGTTCCCAGTAGAAGAACTGCTGCGTGGTGGGATGCAGGATCGTGAAATCAGGATAGACTGTCAACTCATTTAAGGCCAGAGCTGCCTCGTAACGATATGGAATATGATTTGTGTACAGAAGATTGGCGATGATAACCTCGGATTTGGAACGGACTTTATGTCCCGCCAGTGTAGTATGAATTAGATTTTCCGGGTGAGAACTGTTTGTTTCATAGCTTTCCGCACACCATTTCTGCATCGATACCGGAAGCTTGTCCTTCGCAAAATGACTTTGCAGCAATTCATAATATGGTGAAGATTCCTCTAGAAGGTCAGAGGAGGATAATTTCCTGGAGCGGCTTTGTGAGGATGAAATTTTCTTATAGGAACTTAGCAGAGAAAATTCTTCTTCGGCTTCCAGTAGCAGAAGAGAGTAGTATTTTTTCAAGGCCATAATCTCTGCAAGAGAACGATTTGATTTAGGACAATATACAGATTGTTCCTCTTTTCTGATAATCCAGCGTTGGTAAGATCCATTTTTTTGAATGGATAATTCTCCTTCTGGAAAGGCGGAAATTTTGCGGCGTAGGTAGTCACATTGTGTCTGTAATTTATTAAGGCGAGTGTCTAAATTCTGAATCATAAAAAACTCCTTTCAAAATGGTTTGGTGTAAATAGGATAAAATACCAGAAAAAAATACAAAAAAGTCTAATTTTCAAGTGGAAAAAGGGATGATTGTATCAAAATAAAGAAAAAGGGTAAAATAGATACAAAAAAAGAAAAAATATGAGAAATTTTGTACTAAAATAGCCAGAAAACAGCTTTTAGCGAAAATGGAGATAAATGAACATTGTGGGACATGCAGATAAGCAATAGAGCGGGCACTTTTGAAGGCACAAGCATATCTGAGTGCATTATAACATGACAGGGGATATTCTGAAAAGATGTTTGTTTGGGAAAAGAGATCTGAATACAAAACACCCACGGCATGGAATTCCAATGGAATCCCTTGCCGCGGGCAGTGGTTTCAGACTATAAATGTTTTATTCCGCGCTTCCTTCGCCCTTCTTCAGATTCTTCTGGGCGGTGGAGAGCATGAGTTTGATTCGGTTGAGCTGGTTGACTTCGCTGGCACCGGGATCGTAGTCGATGGCTACGATGTTGGAGGAAGGATATGCCTTCCGCAGAGCCTTGATAACGCCCTTACCTACTACGTGGTTCGGCAGGCAGCCGAAAGGCTGGGTACATACGATGTTCGGTACGCCTTCCTTGATCAGTTCCACCATCTCACCGGTCAGGAACCATCCCTCACCGGTCTGGTTGCCGATGGATACGATCGGTTCCGCATAGGAGACGATCTTGTAAATGTTGGTAGGCGGATCAAAATGCTTACTTTCTTCAAAAGCCTTCACGGCAGAGCCACGGAGGATATGTTCGATGGCCCAGATACCCAGCGCGGAAATCTTTGCAGTCTTCTTGCTGGTGCCTAAGTGTTCTGCTTTGTAGATCTGGTTGTAGAAGCAGTACAGCATGAAGTCGATCAGGTCGGGTACTACAGCCTCCGCACCTTCGCTCTCCAGCAGCTCTACCAGATGATTGTTGCCTGCAGGAGAGAATTTCACCAGAATCTCACCGACCACGCCGACACGGGGCTTCTTGATATCCAGTACCGGAACCGCATCGAAATCCCGGATAATCTCGGTACACATCCTGCGGAACTTCGGAATGCTGATATGCTTCGCGGAGACAAATTTCTGTACCTTCGCAAGCCATTCTTTGTGCAGAGCATCCACGGAACCCGGAGTTGCTTCATAAGGACGCATCCGATATACACAACGCATGAAGATGTCACCAAATTCCGCACCCACAGCGGCACGTAACAGCAGATCCGCATTCAGATGGAAGCCGGGATTGCTCTCGATACCTGCCAGGTTCAGGGAGATAACGGGAATCTGCTCCATGTCTGCTTTCTTCAAGGCACGACGGATGAAGCCGATATAGTTCGTTGCACGGCATCCGCCACCGGTCTGGCTCATGATGATGGCTGTCTTGTTCAGGTCATATTTACCGGACAGCAGAGCTTCCATGATCTGACCTACTACCAGCAGGGAAGGATAGCAGGCATCATTGTTAACATATTTCAGACCAACATCCACAGAGTGCTTGTTATCGTTGTCCAATACCACGAAATTGTAACCGCAGGCATTGAACGCAGGCTGCAAGATCTCAAAGTGGATCGGGGACATCTGCGGACAGATGATGGTGTAGTCCTTACGCATCTCTTCGGTAAACGGTACCTTCTCGATAGCGGAAGAACGGATGTTGCGGTGCTTGCCCATCTTTTCACGGACACGGATCGCAGACAACAGGGAACGGATACGGATACGGGCCGCACCCAGGTTGTTGACTTCATCGATCTTCAGGCAGGTGTAGATCTTGTCGGAGCCGGAGAGGATATCGTTCACCTGATCGGTGGTAACGGCATCCAGACCGCAGCCGAAGGAATTCAACTGGATCAGATCCAGATTCTCCACCGTCTTTACATAGCTTGCGGCAGCGTAAAGTCTGGAATGGTACATCCACTGGTCGGATACAATCAAAGGACGTTCCGGTTTTGCCAGATGGGAGATGGAATCCTCGGTAAGTACTGCCATATCGTAGGAGGTGATCAGCTCGGGAATACCGTGGTTGATCTCCGGGTCTACATGATAGGGACGGCCTGCCAGCACGATACCGCGCTTGCCGGTCTTGCGTAAGTATTCCAGAGTCTCTTCGCCCTTTTTCTCCATATCGTGACGGGCATCTGCCAGTTCCTTCCAACCCTTTTCGCAGGCTGCGGCGATCTCTGCGGCGGGAATCTCGGTGAATTCCTTCGTCAGCGCATCCGTCACGGTACCAAGATCTCTAAAGGACATGAACGGATTGCGGAAAGTGATCTCACCGCCGGCGATTTCCTCTACGTTATTCTTGATATTCTCAGAATAAGAAGTAACGATAGGGCAGTTGTAATGGTTGTTGGCATCCTCGAACTCGTTGCGCTCATAGAATAGCGCAGGGTAGAAGATGAACTTGATTCCCTGACGAATCAGCCAGGTCACATGGCCGTGAGCCAGTTTCGCCGGATAACACTCGGATTCACTGGGGATGGATTCAATGCCAAGCTCGTAGATCTTACGGTTGGAGCTGGGAGAGAGCACAACGCGGTAGCCCAGCTCGGTGAAGAAGGTGAACCAGAACGGATAGTCCTCGTACATATTCAGCACTCTGGGGATACCAACTACACCTCTGGGAGCCTTGTCAGCGTCCAGAGATTCATAAGAGAACAGTCTATGTAATTTGTATTCGTATAAATTCGGTACATTGTGGGCATTCTTCTGACCGCCGATACCACGTTCACAGCGGTTGCCGGAGATGAACTGACGGCCGCCGGAGAATTTGTTGATGGTCAGACGACAGTTGTTGGTACAACCCTTACATTTCGCCATGCTGGTCTCGAACTGGAGATCGCAGATCTTCTGATAATCCAGCATTGTGGTCACATAACCGTCTTCGTAATGTTCTCTGGCGATCAGAGCCGCACCGAAAGCACCCATGATACCGGCGATGTCGGGACGGATCGCCTGGCAGTCTGCAATTTTCTCAAAGCTGCGCAGAACAGCATCATTGTAGAAAGTACCGCCCTGTACCACGATATTTTTACCAAGCTCTGAAGCATCGGAGACTTTGATTACCTTAAATAAAGCATTCTTGATAACGGAGTAAGCAAGTCCTGCGGAGATATCTGCTACGGAAGCGCCTTCCTTCTGCGCCTGTTTTACTTTGGAGTTCATGAATACGGTACAACGGGTACCCAGATCGATAGGATGCTCTGCAAACAGGGCAGCCTGAGCGAAATCCTGCACGGTATAGTTCAGGGATTTGGCAAAGGTCTCAATAAAGGAGCCACAGCCGGAGGAACATGCTTCGTTCAGCTGTACGCTGTCTACGGTCTGGTTTTTAATCTTGATGCACTTCATATCCTGACCGCCGATGTCTAAGATACAGTCTACGCTGGGGTCAAAGAAAGCAGCGGCATAGTAATGGGCCACGGTCTCTACCTCGCCGTCATCCAGCAGAAAAGCAGCTTTCATCAACGCTTCGCCGT
This sequence comes from Clostridium sp. AM34-9AC, assembly GCF_003480225.1. Taxonomy (NCBI): domain Bacteria; kingdom Bacillati; phylum Bacillota; class Clostridia; order Eubacteriales; family Clostridiaceae; genus Clostridium; species Clostridium sp. AM34-9AC. The sequence continues at coordinate 95,293 of NZ_QUIU01000001.1, read as the reverse complement.
AACCAGTGGAGCAGGAGCGTACGATCTCCACGCCTTCGGGCAGGAGAGAGTAGATCTCCTTCAGGGAACGGATCGCTGTCTTCAAGGGGCTTCCGTCGTTACTGGAATAGAAAGAGTACAGCAGGGATCCATCTTCACCTACCAGAGCGATCTTCGTGGTGGTGGAACCGGCATCGATACCCAGGAAAGCCTTGCCCTGATAGGACTGTAAGTCTCCAGTGGTCACGTGATGCTTGCTGTGACGCTCCACGAATTCCTGATAAGCAGCCTTGTCCGCAAACAGAGGCTCCATACGTTCTACTTCGAACTCCATCTTGATGTCGGAGGACAGCTTTTTCACCATGTCAGACAGACTGATGCAGACTTCCTCCTTCGCATTTAGTGCGGAACCGATGGCTGCGAACAGATGGGAGTTGTCCACGTCAATGATGTGCTCGTCATCCAGATTTAAGGTACGGATAAAGGCAGCTTTCAGTTCAGACAGGAAATGTAAAGGCCCGCCCAGAAAAGCTACGTGACCGCGGATCGGCTTACCACAGGCCAGACCGGAAATTGTCTGGTTCACCACTGCCTGGAAAATAGAAGCAGACAGGTCTTCCTTGGTAGCACCTTCGTTGATCAGAGGCTGGATATCGGTTTTGGCAAATACACCACAGCGGGCAGCAATGGTGTAGAGGGATTTATAATTTTTCGCATATTCGTTTAAGCCCGAAGCGTCCGTCTGAATCAGACTGGCCATCTGGTCGATGAAGGAACCGGTACCGCCGGCGCAGATGCCGTTCATACGCTGCTCCACGTTACCGCCTTCGAAATAGATGATCTTCGCATCCTCACCGCCTAATTCAATGGCTACATCGGTCTTGGGAGCCAGTTCCTGCAGGGAAGTAGCCACGGCTACGACCTCCTGAGTAAAGGGAACGCCGAGGTGGTTGGCCAGTGTCAGACCGCCGGAACCGGTGATCATGGGGTGCAGCTGCAATTCACCCAGCTGGTCATAAGCTTTCTTAAGGAGCTCAGACAGAGTTTCCCGGATATTGGCGAAGTGACGCTCATAATCGGAAAATAAAATATTGTGTTCTTCGTCCAAAATAGCAATCTTGACAGTGGTGGAACCGATATCTATGCCAAGAGTTGCGTATTTTTCCTGTGAATTCATGTGATACATCCTTCCTGAAATAAAAATAAATCTACTTATTTAATGCATTTTTTTCATCAACAAAACATTTTCATTATACGACAAAAAACACCACAATGCAACGAATAATGGGGGAGTTTAGTTGTTAAAGTTTTGTAAAATGTAACTTAAATTTTTCGGGAAAACTCTGAAAAAAGAGAACGTGCAGTTTACTTATTCTCTTCCGGATGTTACAATCTCGATAGAGAAAAATCAAAATATAACTATTTATGGAGACATTGTTTTATGAGCAAATTCGAAAAAAAGTTTGGAAAATATGCGATCCATAACCTGACCATGGTATTGATCATGTGTTATGTGGCGGGATATGTGATCGAACTGATGGGAAAAGCAGCCGGCAATAATCTGCTGGGATTTCTGACACTGGACCCTTACCGGATCCTGCACGGACAAGTCTGGAGACTGGTGACCTGGGTGATCGTTCCTCCGGAAAGTCTGGATATCTTCACGATCATTATGCTGTTTTTCTATTATAGTCTGGGTACGGCGCTGGAGCGTACCTGGGGAACTTATCGCTATAATGTGTATATCTTTTCCGGTATGCTGTTTACGATTATCGGAAGTTTCCTGTGCATGGGCGTGGCATATCTGATCACTGGCGGCATGAGTACGGAAGCGGCTTCCCTGGTATTTTACAGCGGGTCCTATGCGTTCAGCACCTACTATATCAACCTGTCCATCTTTCTGGCGTTTGCCGCAACGTATCCGGATATGCAGGTACTGTTGATGTTCGTGATCCCTGTGAAGGTAAAATGGATGGGAATTCTGGATGCCATTCTGATGGTCTATACGGTAATTGCCGGAAATCTGTTCACCAAGTTTGCGGTAGTGGCATCACTTTTGAATTTTGTGTTATACTTTTACAGACTGCATCGCAGCCGTATCTCACCGAAGCAGATGCACCGTAAGGCACAGTTCGAACGAAAATCCAATGCCGGACGGGCGAAAGTCACAAGACACAAATGTGCCGTCTGCGGACGGACAGAAGAGGACGATCCGAATCTGGAGTTCCGTTTCTGCTCCAAATGTAACGGCAACTACGAATATTGCCAGTATCATTTATTTACCCATGAGCATGTAAAATGATAATAAGATTTGCAATATCCGTTACGGCATGACTGCTTGCAGGCAATGTGCGAAGCACGGAGAAAGTGATGTTATTATAAAGGAGACCCTATATGAACAAAGAAGTATTATTTGCCCAGACCTTAGAGCAGGTCCGCAAGACCGCCAAGGAGCAGGGCAACTGCATCAGCGAAGAACAGGTAAAGGAAGCATTCGCCGAGCTGGATCTGAGCAATGAACAGCTGCAGATGGTATTTGACTATCTGTTAAAACATAAAATCGGTATTGGGCAGCCTATGGATCCCGATGAATTCCTGACGGAGGAAGAAAAGGATTACTTACAGGAATATCTGGATGAAGTAGCGGCATTACCGACCTACAGTGACGGTGAAAAACTGGCATTTTCCATCGCGGCCATGGCGGGAGAGACGGATGCGCAGCAGCGCCTGATCGAATTGCATCTGGCGGATGTGGCAGAGATCGCAAAACTCTATGCCGGACAGGGTGTTCTGCTGGAAGATCTGGTGGGAGAAGGCAATCTGGCACTTTCCTTCGGTGTGACCATGCTGGGCAGTCTGGAGAAACCGGACGAAGTCGAGGGAATGCTCGGCAAAATGATCATGGATGCCATGGAAGAATACATTGCCGGACATGCAGAAAATTCCAAGATCGACAAGCGAGTGGAAGATAAGGTCAACAAGGTAGCGGATAAGGCCAGAGAACTGGCGGAAGAACTGCACCGCAAGGTGACCACGGAGGAACTGATGGAAGAGACCGGTATGTCCCGCAAGATGATCGAGGATGCCATAAGAATGAGCGGTTTCAAGATTGAGGATATCGACAACAATGCAAAAGACAGTTTATGAGAATTATAAATACAGCCTGCAGGATACGGCAAAGGTCTACATAGGCGCAAAATATACCTTTGCAGAGTTGCTGGATCAGGACGAGGTGGCGTTTAAATTCCGCCTGATCGTGGAACGCTATATTTTAGCGGAAAAAGAGGTGGATCCCCAGGATACGCTGGAGACCCATCTGTATTATCTGAAGCCGGACAGTTTTCTTGTGAAGATCTACGACCGGATCAAGGCTCGGGTGAAGATCAATATCATCGAGGAGAAAAAAAGGATTTTCGGCAGAGGCAAAAAGCGTTATGTCACGAAGGAATTGAACATCCGGGAATTAGTTGCCATGACACCGGAGGAGAAAGAGGCGAAGGGTGTCGTGATTCAGGAAATCTCCATGAGCAAGCTGGCACTGGCCGCATTTTGATAGATTAAGCTCACCCATAGAAAGCATGAGCGACTGCTTGCAGGCGGCGAAGGCTTTCTATGAGGGGAGCAAACGAACATGAGCAAGAAGGACGATAGTCCGGATTGCAAATGGTCGTTACGATTTCGAGAGTGCGTAGCACGGAGAAATCGATTAAGATAGAATAAAAGAGGACACATCAGAAATGAGAGTAGAAGATTTATCCACATATGAGATTATAGAGAAACGGCAGATCCCGGACATTAACAGCGTGACCTATCTGTGCCGCCACAAGAAGACCGGAGCAAGGGTGGCACTTGTATCCAATGATGACGAGAACAAGGTATTCTATATCGGTTTCCGCACCACACCCAAGGATTCCACCGGTGTAGCCCATATTCTGGAACATTCCGTATTATGCGGATCGAAGGAATTCCCGGTGAAGGATCCTTTTGTGGAACTGGTAAAGGGGTCTCTGAACACTTTCTTAAATGCCATGACCTATCCGGACAAGACTGTATACCCCGTGGCCAGTTGCAATGAAAAAGATTTCCAGAACCTGATGCATGTCTATCTGGATGCGGTTTTTTACCCGAATATTTACAAAAACGAATCTATTTTCCGACAGGAAGGCTGGCATTATGAGCTGGAAGGTGACAACGAGGAGCTGAAAGTCAACGGTGTGGTCTATAACGAGATGAAGGGTGCTTTTTCCTCTCCGGATGATGTGCTGGAGCGGGAGATCATGAATTCCCTGTATCCTCACACCACCTACGGCTGCGAATCCGGAGGTGATCCGGAAGTGATCCCCGAGCTGACCTACGAAGAATTCCTGAATTTCCACCGGAAATTCTATCATCCCTCCAACAGCTATATCTATCTCTATGGCAATATGGATATGGCGGAGAAACTGACCTTTATCGATGAGCATTATCTGTCTGCCTACGATGCCCTTGAGGTGGATTCCGAAGTGACGGAAGAGGCGGCATTTACCACACCGAATCGTATTGTCAGGGAATGTCCCATCGGCGAGGGAGAGGACGAGGAGGAGAATACCTACCTGTCCCAGAACTTCTGCGTGGGCAATAGTCTGGACCCGAAGCTTTACATTGCGTTCCAGATCCTGGACTATGCCCTGTGTTCCGCTCCAGGAGCACCCTTAAAACAGGCCCTGGTGGACTGTGGTGTGGGTAAGGATGTCTACAGCATCTATGAGAATGGTATCCGCCAGCCCTATTTCAGTGTGGTGGCGAAGGACACTTCCGTAGAGAAAGAACAGGAATTTTTACAGGTAACGGAAGAAGTGCTGAAAAAGCTGGTAAAGGACGGCTTCGACGAAAAGGCATTGCTTGCCGGCATCAATTATTATGAATTCAAATACAGAGAGGCGGATTTCGGTTCCTACCCCAAGGGACTTATGTACGGTTTACAGGTGCTGGACAGCTGGCTGTACGATGACAGACTGCCGTTCATTCACATTGAGGCCAACGAGACTTTCGCTGAACTTCGAGGGAAAGTGAAGACCGGATATTTTGAGGGTCTGGTACAGAAATATCTGCTGGACAATACCCATCGCAGCGTGGTGATCTTGCAGCCGAAGCTGGGACTTCTGGAAGAGCAGGAGCAGAAACAGCGGGAAAAGATGGCACAGGTGAAAGCTGCCATGAGTCCGGAAGAGATCGAGAACGTGAAGGAGACCTTCCAGAAGCTGACCGAATTCCAGGAGAGCGAAGACGCAAAGGAAGATCTGGAGAAAATCCCTCTGTTAAAACGGGAAGATATGAAGAAAGAGGCAAATCTGCCGGTGAACGAAGTGCGGAGCATTGGAGATACCACACTTTTGTATCATGATCTGTTTACAAACGGCATCGGCTATTTACGTCTGATCTTCAGATTGGATCAGATCCCCGGTAAATATTTCCCGTATATCGGCATTTTGAAGGGCTGCCTGGGACTGTTAAATACGGAGCATTATGCTTATGGAGATCTGTTTAACGAGATGAATCTGGTCACCGGCGGCATGGCTGCGGTAAATAATGTCTATGGCAAGCTGCAGGATACGGATCAGTTTATACTGACTCTGGAACTGAAGACGAAGGTATTTTATGACCGCCTTGCGGAAGCAATCGATCTGATGCGTGAGATCGTAATGACCAGTGATTTTACGGATGCCAAGAGACTGTATGAGATTCTGGCGGAGGGCAAGTCCCGGATGCAGGCACAGATGACCTCCGGAGGACACAGTGTGGCGGCCGGAAGAGCCTTATCCTACGGCAGTATTCCCGGAGCTGTGAGCGAAGAGATTTCCGGTATCCCGTTCTATCGTCTGATCACGGATCTGGAAGCTCATTTTGACGAGAAAAAAGAAGAATTGGTGGAAATCTTACAGACCTTAGTGAAAATGATCTTCCGTCCGGAAAACCTCATGGTGGATTTCGTAGGTGAGGAAAAAGCCGTGGCTCTTTTAGATGCTCCGGTGGAAGCTTTCAAAGCAGCACTTTATATGGAAAATGTGGAAAAAGAACATTACATTCCGGAAACCTCCCGGAAAAACGAAGGTTTCTTAACCTCCGGTCAGGTCAATTACGTATGCCGTGCCGGTAATTTCCGCAAGAGTGGACTGCAATATACGGGAGCATTAAGAGTACTCAAAGTCATGATGGGGTATGAATATCTGTGGGTTAATGTCCGTGTCAAGGGTGGTGCCTACGGCTGCATGTGCAGCTTCGGCAGATCCGGTGACAGCTACTTTGTCTCCTACAGAGATCCGAATCTGGGCAAGACCATTGAAACTTACGAGAAAGCTGCAGATGCCATTGCAGAGTTCACAGCAGATGAACGTACCATGACCCAGTATATCATCGGTGCGGTCAGTGATCTGGACGTACCCATGAATCCGGCGGCAAAGGGACTGTATTCCCTGAGTGCCTATATGACAGGACTGGATAATGCCACTTTACAGAGAGAACGCGACGAACTGCTGGCGGCTACCGAAGAGGATATCCGTGCATTGTCCGCACATATCCGTGCATTTATGCAGGAGGATCTGCTCTGTGTGGTAGGTACGGCTTCCAAGGTAAAGGAAGAGCAGGAGAGATTCCTGAAAGTGGAAAATCTTTTTTGAAGCAGCAAAAAGAAAGCTGCGATTTGCAAATGTGGTTCTCAATAGCAAAAAAGGCAAATAAATAAAGAACTTCTGTGAGAATATTTCGTTTATAGAGGTGAACAATAAAAAGTCAACAGCAGGCGGATCCGACAGGCTGTCAGGATGCCGTCCGCAGAACGGAGAGGGTTATGAAAAAACGAAATTTTGAAACAAAGATCATTACAGGGTTGCTCACTGCCGGCATGATATTATCGCTGACCGCCTGCGGCAGCTCATCGAACGGCAGTTACGGAATCAGTGATCTCATGGATGCGGATTATGCTGTTGCTTCCAAGGAGGCAGCTGCACCGGAGGCGTCCGCTTATGAAGATGGATTTGGCATGACAGAAGGGTACGATTCCGCAGGAAATGCTCAGGACACAAGTACTACAGTGCCTGAGGAGACTGCAGCCACAGCAGACCGGAAACTGATCAAGACCGTGAATATGGATGTCGAGACCAGGGAGTATGATAAGCTGTTAAGCGCGGTAGAGAATAAAGTAACAGAGCTCGGCGGCTATATCGAAAGTCTGGATGCCTATAACGGCAGTACATATTATAGTTATCGTTCTACAAGGAATGCCAATCTGACCATCCGCATCCCGAAGGACAGACTGGAGGAGTTCCAAAATACGGTCTCAGAGCTGGGCAATGTGACCAGTCGTTCGGAGAATGTACAGGATGTGACACTGACCTATGTGGATCTGCAAAGTCACAGGGATGCCCTGCAGACGGAACAGGAGAGACTGTTGCAGCTGCTGGAACAGGCGGAGAGCATCGAAGACATCATTACCATCGAACAGCGCCTGTCCGATGTGAGATACCAGCTGGAAAGTATGGAATCCCAGTTGAGAAGTTATGATAATCAGGTTGACTACAGCACCGTATACCTCTATATTGATGAAGTAGAGGTCTATACTCCGGTAGAGGAAGAGACCACATGGGAACGTATTTCTGCAGGCTTTATGGACAGCTTAAAGAGTATCGGCGAGGGTATTAAGGAAGCAGCCATCTGGTTCGTGATCCATATCCCCTATCTGGTGATCTGGGCCATCGTGATCGTGATCATTGTACTGATCCTGAAAAAGATCAAGAAGCGCACGAAGCGGATCCGGGCGGAGGAAAAGAAAAAATTCGCCGAAGAGGAAGCAAGAATGCAGAAGACTTTGCAGAACACGGCAGAGAATACAGCAGAGAATACGGTAGCCACACAAAACAGCAATGAGTGAGAATCTATAAGATAAGCCGGACGGACCGGCGGCTGACAGAAAAGTGTCAGGGAAAAAGACAAGAACAGGAGAAATGATAATGAACGAAAATCCGGCATACAAATCCGGCTTTGCCACACTGATCGGACGTCCCAACGTAGGAAAGTCCACACTGATGAACCGACTGATCGGACAGAAGATTGCCATTACATCCAACAAACCCCAGACCACCCGTAACCGTATCCAGACGGTGCTGACACTGGAAGAGGGACAGATCGTATTTCTGGACACTCCCGGTATCCATAAGGCGAAAAACAAGCTGGGCGATTACATGGTCAATGTTGCGGAGCATACATTGAACGACGTGGATGTGATCCTGTGGCTGGTGGAGCCCACGAACTTTATCGGTGCCGGAGAACGTCATATTATTGAGCAGCTGAAGAAGACCAAGACTCCCGTGATTCTGGTAATCAACAAGACGGATACCGTGAAAAAGGAAGAGATCCTGGCGTTCATCGATACCTATCGCAAAGAACTGGATTTCCAGGAGATCGTTCCGGTGTCCGCACTGAAGGGAGACAACACGGATGTGCTGATCCAGTGTATTTTAAAATATCTGCCTTACGGCCCGGCATTTTATGATGAAGATACCATCACCGACCAGCCCATGCGTCAGATCGTGGCGGAGCTGATCCGTGAAAAGGCTCTGAGACTTTTGTCCGAAGAAATTCCCCATGGTATTGCCGTGACGGTGGAAAGCATGAAGGAGAGAGGCCGGATCTGTGACATCGAGGCCACGATCATCTGTGAGAGAGATTCCCACAAGGGTATCATTATCGGCAAAGGCGGACAAATGCTGAAAAAGATCGGCTCCCAGGCCCGCCCGGAGATCGAGGATATGCTGGAAATGAAGGTCAATCTGCAGCTTTGGGTGAAGGTGAAGAAGGACTGGAGAGACAGCGACATCTTATTGAAAAACTTCGGATATAATCCGAAAGACATTGAGATGGGCGAATAGAAAAACGAAATTTGCAGACCCTATTTTTACAGAGGATAATACACTGATAGAAGAGGGGGATGCGTAAGATGCAATTCACGAATTACTGGCAGCAATTTGAACATACCGGCAGAGTGGAGGATTACCTGAAATACCTGCAGAGCGCGGGAAAGGAGGAACCTTTTGCTGGTGCGGAATGTAAAAGCCCCCTGGTGGATTGCAGAGCGGAGGGGCGTACAGACCTGTCCGCAGGGGAGGATGGATCATGCAGGAATCCCTGTATGTAACGGGAATTGTATTAAAACAGACACCTTTCGGTGAATATGACAGGCGTGTATGCCTGCTTACCAGAGAAAAAGGGAAGATCACTGCTTTTGCCAGAGGGGCCAGAAAGCCCGGTAACCGACTTGCGGCAGCGACCAACCCTTTTGCTTTTGGTACCTTTCGCCTCTATGAGGGGAGAACATCTTATACCATATCCGAAGCGGATATCCAGAATTTTTTCCCGGAACTTTTGACAGATTATATTGGAGCCTGCTATGGCATGTACTTTGCGGAAGTGGCGGACTTTTATTGCAGAGAAAATAACGATGAACGGGAGATGTTGAAGTTAGTGTATCAGTCTCTCAGGGCATTGTGTGCTCCGGCACTGCCCAACGAACTGGTACGCAGTATCTTTGAACTGAAAGCAATTGCAGTGAACGGAGAGTACCCCGGGCCGCCGGCAGGCCGCAGACTGGAGGAATCCACCCTGTATGCCTTAAGCTACATAGCACAAAGTCCCATAGAAAAATTATATACATTTACGGTATCGGACAAAGTTCTTGACGAACTGAGGGGAATTGCCTCGGAATATCGGAAACGTTTCATGGACAGGTCGTTCAAAAGTCTTGAAATACTCAAAACTCTATGTTAAAATCGGATATGGCTGATGCCAAAAAAGGAGACTCATTTATGAGGCACAATATCACAAAAAAGGTTATTTCGGCAATGCTGTCAGGTGTTCTGATGCTGTCCCTGGCCGGTTGTGGCAAGGTAGCAAAGTTTCCGGAGACGGTGGTGAATACTTCTCTGGTGGTGGAGAAGGATGGAAAAGTAGAATCCTATCTGGTGAATACGTTTGACAAGGATTTCTACAGTCTGGACGGCCTTACACAGATGGTACAGGAAGAAGCAGAGGAATTTAACGCCGCACATGGGGATGCAGCAGAACCCCCTATGGCTGTGAAGACAGTGCAGATGCTGGGAGACGGCGCTACGGTTCAGGTGGTGCAGGAATTCACCGATACGGAGAGTTATGCGGATTATAACGAACAGGAGCTGTTCTATGGAACCAGAGTGGAAGCACTGGCCGAGGGGATCAGCGTGGATCTGGGACTGGTAAGTGCCGCAGACGGTACGCCGGCGGAGGAGCAGAAGCTGAACAAGGCTCTGGATAAGAACCACATGATCATTACGAATGCAAGCGCATATATTTATTGTCCCTACCCGGTGCTGTATCTCAGTGAGGGAGTTGTCATGGGAGAGGACGGTTATGTGGATGCGTCACAGTCCGACGGTGTTGTTACGATACTGATGAAAAAGTAAGTTATACAGCAATACAAATATAGAGCAAGAAAGGTTTGGTACTGACATGGAAAAAACAATGGAGAAGATCGTAGCCCTGGCGAAGGCAAGAGGTTTTGTATATCCCGGTTCCGAGATTTACGGAGGCCTGGCAAATACATGGGATTACGGTAACCTTGGCGTAGAGCTGAAGAACAATGTGAAAAAGGCATGGTGGCAGAAGTTTATTCAGGAGAGCCCCTATAATGTAGGTGTGGACTGTGCAATCCTGATGAACCCCCAGACATGGGTAGCCAGCGGACATCTGGGCGGTTTCTCCGACCCTCTGATGGATTGTAAGGAATGTCATGAGCGTTTCCGTGCGGATAAGCTGATCGAGGATTTCTGTGAGGAGAACGGTATTGCCATCGAAGGCAGTGTAGACGGCTGGAGCCAGGAAGAGATGAAGAATTTCATCGAAGAGCATAATGTTCCCTGCCCTACCTGCGGCAAGCATAACTTTACCGATATCCGTCAGTTCAACCTGATGTTCAAGACCTTCCAGGGTGTTACCGAGGATGCCAAGAACACCGTTTACTTAAGACCCGAGACTGCACAGGGTATTTTCGTTAACTTTAAAAATGTACAGAGAACTTCCCGTAAGAAGATTCCTTTCGGTATCGGACAGATCGGTAAGTCCTTCCGTAATGAGATCACACCCGGTAACTTCACTTTCCGTACCAGAGAGTTCGAGCAGATGGAGCTGGAGTTCTTCTGTGAGCCGGGTACCGATATGGAGTGGTTCCAGTATTGGAGAGGCTTCTGCCGTGACTGGCTGCTGTCCTTAGGCATCAAAGAGAATGAAATGAGACTTCGTGATCATTCTCCCGAGGAGCTGTGCTTCTACAGTAAGGGAACTACCGATATAGAGTTCCTGTTCCCCTTCGGCTGGGGCGAGCTGTGGGGTATTGCGGACAGAACCGATTACGATCTGACCCAGCATGCCAATACCTCCGGTGAGGATATGTCTTACTTTGATGATGAGAAGAAGGAGAAGTATATTCCTTACGTTATCGAGCCTTCCCTGGGTGCGGACAGAGTTGTTCTGGCTTTTCTGTGCGCTGCTTACGATGAGGAAGAGTTAGAGGGCGGAGATATGCGTACTGTGCTTCGTTTCCATCCGGCACTGGCACCCGTGAAGATCGGTGTATTGCCTCTGTCCAAGAAACTGAATGAGGGTGCGGAGAAGATCTACGCAGAGCTTTCCAAGAAATACAACTGTGAATTTGATGACAGAGGAAACATTGGTAAGAGATATCGTCGTCAGGACGAGATCGGAACTCCTTTCTGCGTAACTTACGATTTTGATTCCGAGACAGATGGCTGCGTTACCGTACGTTTCCGTGATTCCATGGAGCAGGAGCGTGTTGCTATCGCAGATCTGGATGCTTACTTTGCAGATAAGTTTACATTCTAAGATCACTATTCAGGAGCAGAAAGATTTTTCTGCTCCTTTTCTATATCTTTTTCTATTGGTACGAAAAGTTTGATACTTACAGTGGAGGGGACAGCGTGGAACCGATCGAAGTGTTTCAGATTCTGGGAATCGAACAGACAAAAGACGAAAGGGCACTGAAGAATGCTTATCGTGACAAACTGGCGGTAACGAATCCGGAGGATGATCCGGAAGGCTTCAAGCGACTGCGGACGGCTTATGAGGAGGCCTGCCGCTATGCCGGAACGCCGGATGCAGAAGAGAACGAGGAGGCGGAACCAACGCTGGAGGACGATACTCCGGCAGGACAGTGGGTACGTGGTGTTCGGAAGGTCTATGAGAATATTACGGACCGCTGTGATGCGGAAAAATGGAAAGCGCTTTTTGAGGCGGATGACTTTCTTTCTCTGGAGGAAGAGGAAAACTGCACCACTTATCTGCTTCGTTTTCTGATGGAACATTATAAGCTGCCGACCGCAATCTGGAAGCTTCTGGATGAGAAAATCCACATTGTACAGAATGCGGGGGCCTTCAGAGAGCGCTTTCCGGCACAGTTTGTAAGCTATATGGTACATAAGTGCGAATCCGGGGAAGAAGTGGATTTTTCCGAGTTCCGTGGTGCGGAAGATGCGGATTACGATCAGTTTCTGCAATATTATGACAGAGCTTATCAGGCGCTGCAGGAGAAAAAATTACAGGAAGCGGAGCAGATGATCGGATGTGGGGATGCTCTGGGGATTACCCACCCTGTTATGGAGATCTGCCGTGCGTCCCTCTATGAAGGAAAGGGACAGACCGCAGAAGCCATTACTTTGTTAAAGAAACTGTCTGCAAAATATCCGGAGGATGATCTGATCGCTTACAATACGGCGGAAATACTGTGGAGAAATGAAGGGCGCGTAGAAGCGGCTGCTATTTATGGGAGTCTTCGGGAGAAGCTGCCGAAACACTACATGGCGAACCTGCGTCTGACGGACTGGTATTATGAGCAGGGGAACTATAAAGAGGCAAAAAAATGTGCGGAAGAGATTCTTTCCGTAGGCGGAGACGACACATTTCTGGAGACACTGCAGAAGATCAACACCGAACTGGAACGGGAAATGAAACGGGAATATGCGCAGAACCATGATCCCGGTCTGGGACTGGATCTGGGCTGGTGTTATCTGCAGGATGGCAGGACCGATCTGGGAATCCGCACGGTCAGGGAGCTGGAAGCAAAAGTTCCTGCGGACAGGCGTGAGGAATATCTGGGACTTATGACAAAACTGCTGGCAGAAGCGGCAGAATATGAGAAGGCAATTTCCATGGCAGCCAAATGGGAAGAAAGCCTGGAGAAAAAGATCCTCCGGGATACGGATGCCGAAGAAGAGGAAAAAGACAGAGACCGGATCCGACAGTCACATATGATCCGGATGCAGTGCTATCGGGCTCATGGCTATGTACAGCCGGAAAAATTCGCCGAAGCCATTGCGGAAGCGGAAAAAGCCGAGACCGGAACACCGAAGGATATCGGTATGCTGATCGAAAAGGCACAGATCTATGTGGAGATGGAAGAGTATGAACGCTGTGCGGAGATATCCCAGAAACTGATCGGGGATTATCAGGTTTACGCTGCATATGCCAACGAACTGGAAGCGGCGAAGAGGCAGTGGAATGCAGCAGGGGTGATCCAGAACGGCAGAGCCTGTCTAAATTATTTTCCAACCTATGTCAAGGCCTATGAAATGATGGCAAAGGTGTACATGGATCTGACACATCCGGAGGAACTGAAGGAACTGTTACAACAGGCGAAGGATAATAATGTCAAAAGTGTGATCCTGGATGCCTATGAATGGCAGCTGACCAATACGGGGCTTCCCCAGGAACAGATGAACGACGCCATAGATAAATTCCGGAAGGAATATCTGAGCAAACTGGAAGCGGGCAAGACCATATTTTACCGGAGAGGACTTCCGATCATTACGGAATATCTGTATGCCTACCCTTGTGAATTTTTACTGGTGGAGCGGGGAGATTTTCATAATGCGGCAGGCTGTCTGGAGGCGGCAAAAGCGGATTATGAAAAGGCGCTTTCCACGAACCCGGCCAATCCTTTTGCCTGGAAAGGACTGGCACGGATCCACAGATGCCGCGGCAAATACGATGAAGCCATGATCTGCCTGAGAAAATGTGTATTTTTCTATGAAAAGAGCGGAACACAGAATCATGCCTGGCCGGAACTGATTGCGGAACAGGCAGAAATTTATTTTTTGCTGGGCAATACGGAAATGGCGGAACAGTTTTACCGGAGATACCGTGAGATGACGGGAAGTGCCGGAGATCGGGACCGGAACCGTATGAGGGATTTCGCCAGATGTCTGGCCTGCAATGACAAGACTACGGAGGGATTAAAAGTTCTGGAGAAGGCATTCGTCAATGTACTGGATGCGGCAGGAGAAAAGCTGGATCTGTGTGTCTGGTGCGGGGAAAAGACGATCGCCGGAAATATTCTGACATCGTGGCCGGAGAAGATCGAACTGCTTGGAAAAAATACCGGGAATACCCAGAAGTATTTCGAAGATTACTTTTTCCATCTGGGATGGTATGGGCTGATCTGTGGTTCCGGAAAGGTGGCCATCGAGAATATGGATAAGGCACTGATCTTCCATAAGGAGGATCTCAGCAAAAAGGATGACATTGCGGACCTGATCCTGGCATGCATCCTGTACGGAGATAAGAAGAAAGGTGCTGACTATGCACAGGCGTTGAAAGCCTGCATGGAAAGAGAAGATAAAAGCGGCAAGGATGTGTATCTGAAATATCCGAAGCTTCGGATCGTACACGAATATCTGGCGGGATATTATACGGCCACCGATGAGGAACAGGATACGCTCCTGCAACTGGACAAAGACTGTTCCTTCTGCCATGGCTGTGTACATCCCGTCTGCGAGGAACTGGAGATGGTACGGATACTGCAGATGCTGAAAAAGGGCCGGGAGAAAGAAGCACTGGAGCGGCTGAAAGAGCAGATGCAGGAACATCCCGGAATGGGATTGCAGGCCATCTGGCACCGGTATCATTCGGAACAGGTGACGAAGGATACGGATCCTGCCGTAGCCGCTTTTCACAAGGAAAAGCCGCAGCCGGAGAAACGGGGATTCTGGCAGAGGCTGTTCGGGAAGAAGTAAAAAATTAAAATGAAGAGAGAAGAAAACATATGATAGTCGGAATCGATTTGGGAACCACCAACAGTCTGGTGGCAGTATTTACGGAGGAAGGACCTGTGATCATCCCCAACCGTCTGGGAAAACATCTGACCCCCTCTGTGGTCAGCGTGGATGAGAACGGCAATGTCTATGTGGGGGAGACGGCACAGGAACGCAGAAACCTCTATCCCGACAGTGTGGCGCAGGCATTTAAGCGCAGCATGGGAACGGATCGCACTTATGACCTGTCCGGCAAAAAGTTCCGTCCAGAAGAATTGTCCAGCATGATCCTGCGTTATCTGAAAGAAGATGCGGAAGCCTATCTGGGGGAAGAAGTCACAGAGGCCGTGATCAGTGTACCGGCCTATTTTGACGACAAGAGAAGAAAAGCCACCAAGCGGGCCGGAGAACTGGCCGGGCTGAAGGTGGAGCGTATGATCTCGGAGCCTACCGCAGCGGCGGTGGCCTACGGCCTGTACGAAAAAGAAAAAGACACCAGATTTCTGGTATTTGACCTGGGCGGCGGAACTTTTGATGTCTCCATTCTGGAGCTGTATCACAATATTCTGGAGGTGCGGGCGGTAGCCGGAGACAATTATCTTGGCGGTGAAGATTTCACGGAAGTGATGTCGAAACTTTTTCTGCAAAAGACAGGACTGCATTATAAGGATCTGTCGGAGAAAGAACAGGTGCGTCTCTATAAAAAGGCAGAAGAAGCCAAGCGGGGAATCAGTGATCAGACTGCGGTGACCATGGAACTTATGCTGGGTGAAGAGAACAAAACGTCAGAGATCGCCTTAAAAGAATATGAGGAAGAGTGCGAAGAACTGTTAATGAAGATCAGGGAACCGGTGAAGAAGAGTCTGACGGATGCAGGACTGAAGCTGTCGGACATCGATGAGGTATTGCTGATCGGCGGAGCCACCAGACTGTCGGTGGTCAGGGATTTCCTGATCAGGCTGTTCCGCAAATTCCCGGATACAAGACTGAACCCGGACGAAGCCGTGGCACTGGGCGCGGCGATCCAGGCGGCCATGAAGGAACGCCGGGCGGAGGTAAAGGAAGTCATTCTGACGGATGTATGCTCCTTTACATTAGGAACGGAAGTTGTGGTGGAATACGAGGAAGGCAAATTTGAAGACGGCCGTTTCTGTCCCATCATTGAGCGCAACACCGTGATCCCCGCCAGTCATACGGAGCAGTTGTACACTGTCAGAGACAATCAGGACAAGGTGCGCGTCCGGGTACTGCAGGGAGAGAGCCGTTTCGCCAGAAATAATCTGTTTCTGGGAGAACTGGACATTGATGTTCCCAAAGGGCCCAGGGGCAGTGAAGCCGTGGATGTGACTTACACCTATGACATCAATTCCCTGCTGGAAGTGGAAGTCAAGGTGGTATCCACCGGACTGACCCAGAAAATGATCATCAAGGGACAGGACAACCAGATGACGGATGATGAGATCCAGAAGCGAATGGAAGAATTGTCCTACCTGAAGATCCAGCCCAGAGACCTGGAGGAGAACCGTCTGGTGCTTCTCAGAGCGGAGCGGATGTATGAGGAAGCACTGGGAGACCGGAGAAAAGAACTGGATCGTTATATCACTGTTTTCGAGGCTGCATTGAAAAAGGGCAAAAAAGAGGAGATCGAGGAGGCCAGAGAGGCATTGAACGAGATCCTGGAAGACGAGGATGAGTGATGTTTTATCCTTGACGCGGCGAAACGATAACATTATAATGTAGAAATGTAGGTTTATTTTCCGAAAGATGTAATTATTGAGACAAGGAGACCGAGAGAATGAGACAATTCACTTCTGATGAACTGAGAAAAGCCTGGAAACAATTTTATATAGACCGTGGCCACGTAGATGTGGGGGCAGTATCCTTAGTATCCGACGGTTCCACCGGTGTTATGTTTAACGTTGCCGGTATGCAGCCGCTGATGCCTTATCTGCTGGGACAGAAGCACCCTCTGGGTACCAGACTCTGCAATGTGCAGGGCTGCGTTCGTACCAACGATATCGATTCCGTAGGTGACAAGAGCCATGTGACTTTCTTCGAGATGATGGGAAGCTGGAGCCTGGGAGATTATTTCAAGAAAGAGCGTTGCCAGTGGAGTTTCGAACTACTGACCCAGGTGTTCGGATTTGATGCGGATCATCTGGCTGCTACTGTATTTGCCGGTGACGAGAATGCACCCAGAGATGAGGAAGGCGCACACTACCGTATCGCTTCCGGTTTCA
Source organism: Clostridium sp. AM34-9AC (assembly GCF_003480225.1). Taxonomy (NCBI): domain Bacteria; kingdom Bacillati; phylum Bacillota; class Clostridia; order Eubacteriales; family Clostridiaceae; genus Clostridium; species Clostridium sp. AM34-9AC. The sequence continues at coordinate 77,967 of NZ_QUIU01000001.1, read as the reverse complement.
AGAAGGAGAATGTATATTATCTGCCTGCCGATGACAACTGGTGGGGACTGGAATACGGCCCCTGCGGTCCCGACAGTGAGATGTTCTATATCGCTGACAGACCGGATTGCGGACCGAACTGCGGCCCCGGCTGTGACTGTGGCAAATACACCGAGCTGGGTAATGATGTATTCATGCAGTATGAGAAGCATCATGACGGTCATCTGACTCCTTTAAAGCAGAAGAACGTAGATACCGGCTGGGGACTGGAGCGTATTCTGGCATTCTTAAACGGTACCAGAGATGTATACCAGACAGACCTGTTTTCTCCGGTGATCGCTTACATTGAAGAGGTTTCCGGTGTGAAATACAATGCGGATGAGAAGCTGACCAGATCCATGCGTATTCTGGCAGACCATCTGCGTACCGGAGTGATGCTGATCGGTGATGAGGCGAAGCTGCTTCCCTCCAATACCGGTGCCGGCTATATTCTCCGTCGTCTGATCCGTCGTGCAGTAAGACACGGACGTACTTTAAACATGACCACAGAGCAGCTGCTGCACATTGCCGCTATATATATTGATGAGATCTATGCAGAAAGCTATCCTCTGATGAAGAAGAACCGCGAATTCATCTTAAGCGAGCTGCAGAAAGAGATCGCCCGCTTCGAGAGCACTCTGGAGAACGGCATGAAGGAGCTGCACAAGATTCTGGAGCAGAAGAGAAGTGAAGGTAAAAAGCAGATCGACGGCAAGTCCGCATTCTACTTATACGATACCTTCGGATTCCCTCTGGAGCTGACTGTAGAGCTGGCACAGGAAGAGAATCTGACCGTAGATGAGGAAGGCTTTGCCGCTGCCATGGAAGAGCAGAAGCAGAAGGCAAGAGAAGGACAGAACTTCTCCCAGAAGCTTACCACTGCAGCAGGTGTATTCGATGGACTGGATGACAAGATCACCAGTGAATTTGTAGGTTATGATAAACTGACCGCAGAAGGAAAGGTAGTAGCACTGGCCACCGAGACTGAACTGGTAAACACCTTAAAGATAGGTGAGACCGGTACACTGATCACCGATGTGACTCCGTTCTATGCTACCATGGGCGGACAGAAGGGTGACTTTGGTGTGATCCGCACCGAAAACGGTACTTTTGAAGTGACTGAGACCGTGAAGATCGCAGGCGGACGCATCGGACATGTGGGTAAGGTCGTATCCGGAACAGTTACTGTGGGAGACAAGGCAGAGCTGGCAGTGAATACCGACAACAGAAAGAGCGTATGTAAGAACCATTCTGCAACCCATCTGTTACAGAAGGCACTGCAGATCGTACTGGGTGATCATGTAGAACAGCAGGGTTCTTACCAGGACGGCGCAAGAACCCGTTTTGACTTCAGCCACGGACAGGCTATGACTGCGGAAGAGCTCGCTAAGGTAGAGGCTCTGGTCAATGAGAAGATCGCAGAGGATATTGCAGTCGTTACCGATGTCATGAACATCGAAGATGCGAAGAAGAGCGGAGCTATGGCTCTGTTTGGTGAAAAATACGGTGAGACCGTCCGCGTGGTATCTATGGGAGATTTCTCCAGGGAACTGTGCGGTGGTACCCATGTAAAGCACACCGGAGAGATCGGCTATTTCAAGATCCTGTCCGAGAGCGGTGTTGCAGCCGGCGTCAGAAGAATTGAAGCACTGACCGGTGCCAATGTCATGGCATACTATCAGGCAATGGAAGAGAGCTTCAATAAGGCAGCTGCAGCAGCCAAGGCAACTCCTGCAGCCCTGACCGAGAAGATCCAGCATATGCAGGCAGAGCTGAAGGCACTGAATGCAGAGAATGAATCTCTGAAGGCAAAGATGGCGCAATCTGCACTGGGCGATGTACTTGATCAGGTGGTGGAAGTGAAGGGTACGAAACTTCTGGCAACCAGCGTAGACGGTGTGGATATGAATGGCTTGAGAGACCTGGGCGACCAGCTCAAGGATAAGCTTGGCGAAGGTGTTGTTGTATTGCTTTCCGCACAGGACGGCAAGGTAAATATGATCGCTATGGCAACGGACGGTGCTGTAAAGGCCGGTGCCCATGCGGGCAACCTGATCAAGGGAATTGCCGCGCTGGTAGGCGGTGGCGGCGGTGGACGCCCGAATATGGCGCAGGCCGGCGGTAAGAATCCCGCAGGCATTCCCGCAGCGATCGCGGAAGCGTCCAAAGTACTGGAGGGTCAGCTCGCATAATGGAACGAGAGAATCTGAAATCCCGTTTAGGCTTTATACTGTTGTCTGCCGGCTGTGCCATTGGTATCGGCAATGTATGGAAGTTCCCGTACATGGCCGGCCAGGGCGGCGGTGGCGCATTTGTATTGTTTTATCTGATTTTCCTGGTGATCCTTGGTCTGCCGATTATGACCATGGAGTTCGCTGTAGGAAGAGCAAGTAAGAAAAGTCCCGTAAAGGCTTACCAGGCACTGGAGAAGCCGGGACAGAAGTGGCATATCCACGGGTATTTCACGCTGGCAGGCTGTTATCTGTTAATGATGTTCTATACTACCGTAGCAGGCTGGATGTTACACTATTTTTATATGACGGCTACCGGTAAACTTTCCGGTCTTTCCGCAGATGCGGTAGCGGATCAGTTTACCCGGATGCTGGCAGATCCGGGGGTCATGATGTTCTGGATGGTACTGGTGGTAGTCATCGGTGTCGTCATATGTGCCGGTGGCCTGCAGAACGGTCTGGAGCGCGTGACGAAAGTCATGATGATCGCACTGCTTGCCATTATGGTAGTACTTGCCATCAATAGCTTCTTCATGACGGGCGCAAAGGAAGGCCTAAAGTTCTATCTGGTACCTGATTTTGGACGTATGCAGGAAGTCGGTGTGGTATCTACACTGGTAGGTGCCATGAATCAGGCGTTCTTTACCTTAAGCTTAGGCATTGGTGCCATGGCGATCTTTGGAAGCTACATCGGCAAGGATCATTCTCTGATGGGAGAGTCCGTCAGAGTTGTGGTACTGGATACTTTCGTGGCAATTACCGCAGGACTGATCATTTTCCCCGCCTGCTTTACCTATGGGGTGGATCAGACCTCAGGACCGAGCCTGATTTTCATAACCCTGCCGAATATTTTCGCCAACATGCCTTACGGCCGCCTGTGGGGGAGTTTATTCTTCCTATTCATGGCGTTCGCAGCATTGTCCACGGTGCTGGCTGTGTTCGAGAATATCATCTGCTGTGGCATGGAACTGACCGGTGCCAGCCGCAGGAAATCTTCCCTGGTGAACCTGTTCCTGATCATTGCATTGTCCGTGCCCTGCGTACTGGGGTATAATGTGTGGAGCTGGGATGGTTTTGCTGTCTTCGGCGGAGCGGTACTGGATTTTGAAGATTTTCTGGTAAGTAATCTGTTCCTTCCCTTAGGATCCCTGGTATACCTGCTGTTCTGCGTGACCAGATACGGCTGGGGATGGGAGAACTATAAGACAGAAGTAAATACCGGCAAAGGCTTAAAAGTCCACGACTGGATGCGCGGTTATCTGACCTATGGACTGCCCCTGATCGTGATCTTTATTTTCCTGTTTGGAATTTATGATAAGTTTTTTAAATAAGATTTTGTTAAAGCCAGTAGCTCGCATGAGAATAAGAACCGCAGACCCGCTTTCGCTTCGGACGCTTAACCGTAACGGTACGTAAGCGAGGAAAATACCCTCGCTAAGTACCGACGGTTGCTTAGAGTCTGCTTGTCCTTATTTTCATGCGGGCTACGGAGACTATAATATAATAAAAAATTAAAAAAGTAGTTGACGAATGTATTTTTTATGCTATAATATCAAATGTGTGTAGAACAACTGCGCATTAGAATAACCCAGTCAGTCATGTTACTTGAAGGGACTGAAGGGAGGTCGGGTGTAAGATGTCAAACGTAATCGTAAAAGAGAACGAGACTTTAGATAGCGCTTTACGTCGTTTCAAGAGAAGCTGCGCTAAGGCTGGTATCCAGCAGGAGATTCGTAAGAGAGAGCATTACGAGAAGCCTAGCGTAAAACGTAAGAAGAAGTCTGAAGCAGCAAGAAAACGTAAATATAACTAATGCAAAACAACAGTCCTCGGCGTAATCACCGGGGACTTTGTACTTATGAGGGAAACAAAATGTGGAATTATGAAATACTGGGAACAGATATCTATCATCTGTTAGCAGCGTTTGTATTGTACAGTATTCTTGGCTGGGCATTGGAATCTACCTATATGTCTTTCTGCAATCACAAGCTGACCAACCGTGGCTTCGGCAAGGGCCCTTTTTGCCCGATCTACGGTTTCGGCGGAGTGCTGGGATATCTGATTTTAAGTCCCCTGCGCGGGAAACTGGTAAAGCTGTATTTTCTTGGAGCCATTCTGGCCACCACTTTTGAATATCTGGTGGGAATCGGTATGATCCGTTTCCTCGGAGAACTCTGGTGGGATTATAACAACAAGCCCTTCAATTACCGTGGTATCATCTGCCTGGAAAGTACTGTTGCCTGGGGCTTTTATGCAATAGGAATCGTACAGTTCGTTCACGATGCCATGTATCACATTATTGACAGAGTACAGATCCAGGTGGGCATCCGTTTGATTCAGGTAATTCTGGCGATTGTAGCTGTGGATTATGTGGTCCAGCTGATCAAAGTATTTCACATCGATGTGCGCAGCAAGGGTGAAGCCCTGAAGGAACGCTGTCAGGCACTGATCACCAGACTGTAGTGTTTCGGACGGTTGGATTACAGGTATATACAAGGCCATACGACCATATCTTTTAGAAGAAAGGATAAGGGAGTGTGGCTTTTTTATGCAAAAAAACAGGAAAAGGATTTTCACATGGATCTTACTTTTTACGGTCAGCATACAGGTATTCTGGTGGGACGGGATCAGTGTATCTGCGGAGCCGGCGGCAATCGAAGCTCCCAGTGCCGTGCTTCTGGAGAGCTCTACCGGGAAAGTGATCTTTGAACAGAATGCCAGAGAGCGCAGAAGTCCCGCCAGTATTACCAAGATCATGACATTGCTATTGACATTCGAGGCATTGGATCAGGGGAAGATAAAACTGGAGGATCCGGTGACCGTCAGTGCTTACGCCAGTTCCATGGGAGGCTCCCAGGTATTCCTGGCGGAGAACGAGGTACAGACCATGGAGACCATGATCAAATGTATTGCTGTAGCTTCTGGCAACGATGCCAGTGTGGCGGTGGCAGAATACATAGCGGGGGGTGAAGAGGCTTTCGTGGATCAGATGAATCAAAAGGCGGCAGAACTGGGAATGGCGGATACACATTTCGAGGATTGTTGCGGACTGACGGATTCCGACGGACACTATACGACAGCCATGGATGTGGCCATTATGTCCAGAGAGCTTACGGTGAAATATCCCCAGGTCTTTGAATATACCGGTATCTGGATGGAAGACATCACCCATGAGACCAGACAGGGCAGCTCTACATTTACCCTGAACAGTACCAACAAGCTGTTGAAACAGTACCAGTGGGCTACGGGACTGAAGACCGGATCCACCTCCAAGGCTAAATTCTGCCTGTCTGCCACTGCCACGAAGGATGGTATTGACCTGATTGCCGTGGTCATGGGAGCCCCAGACTACAAGGCACGTTTTAAGGATGCTCAGACACTGTTAAGTTACGGTTTCAATGTCAGTGACCTGTATCTGGATGAGAATACGGATGTATTGGAGGACCTTCGGATAGAAGGTGGCGTGGAAGATACGGTACCTGTCAGATACCAGAGCGAATTCCGGTATCTGGATACGGAAGGCAATTCGCTGGACGGAGTGAAGAAAACCATAGAGTTACCGGAGGAGGCACAGGCGCCTGTCGCAAAGGGGGCAGAGGCAGGCAGAGCGGTCTATCTGTTGAACGGAGTGGAGATCGGAAGCGTTCCGATCCTGTATGAAAATGATGTGGCGAAAGCGGTATACAAGGACTACCTCTTTAAAATAATGGAATTTTATCTTTTGTAAGCCCGAAAAATATGTTATACTATAGAACATATTGGCAATTAACTGGAAATAGACCATGGGGGCAAAGAATTTGGATGTGGTGATTACCGTGATCGCAGTGATCCTGGTGGTTCTTGTATGGATAATGCTGTACGACAGCAATCGTTTTGTGGTACGGCATTATTTCCTGCGAGATCAGAGAATCAAAAAGCCTGTTAAGGCAGTGGTTCTGGCGGATCTGCACAATAAGAGATACGGAAAAGAAAATGAGCGCCTGCTGCAGGCCATTGATGAGATAAGGCCGGACATGATCCTGATCGCCGGAGATATTCTGACGGCAAAGCCGAAGGCAAGTCTGGAGACGGCGGTGGACCTGCTTACGAAGCTTGCCGGGAAATATCCGATCTACTACGGCAACGGCAATCATGAACACCGTTTGAAACTGTACCCGGAGAACTACGGAGATATGGCGGAGCGGTACGAGGAGGCCCTGCAGAAGATCGGAATCCGGAGGCTGGTGAATGAACATACCGTTCTGGAAGAATCCGGGATCTGCATTTACGGATCGGAGATCGACAAGCTGTATTACAAGCGCTTCGGGATCCAGCCCATGGATCCGGAGTATCTGAAAAGTCTGTTGGGACAACCTTCCGCAGAAAAGTATACGATCCTGATCGCCCACAATCCGGATTATTTTCCGAAATACGCGGACTGGGGAGCAGATCTGGTGCTGGCCGGCCATGTCCACGGCGGTATGGTGAGAGTCCCCATCTGGGGAAAAGGCGTGGTGTCTCCCAATGTGAGACTTTTTCCAAAATATGATGGCGGAGAGTTCACACTGGGGAAAACCAGAATGCTGCTCAGCAGAGGACTGGGAATGCATACGATTCCGATCCGGCTGTTCAATCCTGGAGAGGTCCTGGAAGTGGATCTGCTGCCGGGGGGAGAAGAGGCCGGTGGGAGCGATGAGGGGAAATAGGAGTTTTATTACATGGCAATATCTGTAAAACTGGAAGCATTTGAAGGTCCTCTGGATCTGTTGCTTCATTTGATCGAGAAAAACAAAATAGACATCTATGATATTCCTATTGTGGAGATCACGGCCCAGTATCTGGATTACATCAGGCAGATGCAACGGGAAGATATGAACGTCATGAGTGAATTCCTGGTAATGGCGGCAACACTGATCGATATCAAGTGCAAAATGCTGCTGCCCAAGGAAGTGAACGAGGACGGCGAGGAAGAGGATCCCAGAGCGGAGCTGGTACAGAAGCTGTTGGAATACAAGATGTACAAATATATGTCCTTCGAACTCAGAGACCGGCAGGTGGATGCTGCCAGAAATATGTACAGAGAACAGAGACTTCCGAAGGAAGTGGAAGCCTACAGACAGCCCATCGATTACGAAGAGCTGATCGGCGATATGAACTTGAACAAGCTTCATGAAATATTCAAATCTATTGTGAAGAAACAGGAGGACAAGATCGACCCTGTCCGCAGCCAGTATGGCAATATCGAAAAGGACGAGGTGGATATGGACATCAAGATGCTGTATGTGGAAGCTTATGCCAGAGAACATAAGACCTTCAGTTTCCGAAAGCTTCTGGAGAAGCAGAACAGCAAAATGGAGGTCATCGTTACTTTCCTGATCATTCTGGAGCTGATGAAGACCGGCAAGATCAACATCAGTCAGGAAAATATATTCGATGATATTATGATTACATCTAACGTTTAAGATACAGTGAGGTCGGAACATGGAACGCAGTAAAGCAGAAGCAGTAATAGAAGCCATCCTTTTTACCATGGGGGATTCCGTGGAGATCAGCAGACTTGCGGAAGTGATCGAAGAGGATGTGAAGACCACAAAATCCATTTTAAAAGATATGGCGGCGAGGTATGAGGAAGAGAACCGTGGCATCGGACTGACACAGTTCGACAATTCGGTACAGCTGTGTACCAAGTCGGATATGTATGAATACCTGATCAAGATCGCCAAGACTCCCCGAAAGATGACATTGACGGATACGGTTCTGGAGACCCTGTCCATCATTGCCTATAAGCAGCCGGTAACAAGACTGGAGATCGAGAGAGTCAGAGGGGTCAGCTGCGATCATGCCATCAATAAGCTGTTGGAATACGATCTGATCACGGAGTTAGGGCGGCTGGATGCTCCCGGAAGACCTCTGCTGTTCGGCACAACGGAACAGTTCCTTCGCTGCTTTGGTGTGAAGAGCCTGGAGGAACTGCCGGAACTGAACCCGGTGCAGGTGGAGGAATTCAAACAGCAGGCGGAGCAGGAAGTACAGCTCACATTAAACATATAATAGAATAGGACAAAGAATCAGCCTCATAATAATCATAGTAATAAGGGACTCTTTTGGGAGTGATGATTATGCGAGGCTTTTTTTGTGCCCTTTTCGCCGGAATTCTGTGTCTGGAAAGTATAGGCGGATTCTGTCGGCAGGGGTATGTCAGCGAGGGAATCCGGGAACAGGCTACGCACCTTTTTCATGAAACAGAGGAAAAGGAAGCCGGGCAGCTGCAGGAGGATTTACACCTGTATGCACAGGCGGCGGTGCTTCTGGATGCCGACTCCGGGCGGGTACTATATGGAAAAAATGAAGAGACTCCCATGGCAATGGCCAGCACCACCAAGATCATGACCTGCATTCTGGTGCTGGAAAATGCAAAGGTGGAGGAAGAGGTCAGTATTTCCGCCTATGCAGCCACTATGCCCAAGGTAAAGCTCTATGTGAAAAAGGGGGAGCATTATACGGTAAGAGAACTGCTGTTTTCCCTGATGCTGGAAAGCCATAATGATGCTGCTGCGGCACTGGCGGAATATATCGGCGGAAAGCTTCTGGGTGAGACGAAAGAGGCTTCGGAGCATACTACAGAAGAGAGTAAGGCAGCATTACATAGATTTGCACAGGCGATGAATGAAAAGGCGGTGGAGATCGGCTGCGAGGATACCTGGTTTATCACTCCCAACGGGCTGGATGCCACAGAGACATTGACATTACCTGACGGGAGTATTCTGGAAAAGGAGCACCATACCACAGCAAAGGATCTGGCCTGTATTTTACGGTACTGTATCAGAGAGTCTTCCCAGAGAGATCTGTTCCGGGAGATCACCCGGACACAGGAGTATTGTTTCACGGAAAACGGACGCTCCTTTCAGTGCCACAACCACAATGCCTTTTTGCAGATGATGGACGGAGCTTTTACCGGCAAGACCGGATTTACGAACAAGGCGGGGTACTGCTATGTGGGAGCACTGGAACGGGATGGAAAATGTATGATTGTGGCACTTCTGGCCTGTGGGTGGCCGAATCATAAGACCTATAAATGGAGTGACAGCAGAGAGTTGTTTGGATATGGACTGGAAAATTTTGTTTACCGGAAGTTCGGAGAGGAAGAATTTTCCGGACGGGAACAGTACCTTATGCCGATCCCGGTGACGGAGGCACAGGATGAGGAATTGACAGGAGAAGTGCAGCTGGCGGTGGAACTGGATCCGGAGGCGGAAGGAGCGGAAGGCCTGCTTATGCGCGCAGACGAGAAAGTGGAGATTCTCTACCGGAAAGAGAAAGAACTGAAGGCACCGGTAAAGGAAGGAACGACGGTGGGAGAAATCTGTTATCTGGTGGATGGCGAAATCTGGCGCAGGGAGCGGCTGTATGCTGCTTGGACAGTGGAGGCCGTGGATCTTTCCTGGTGTGGCAGACAGATCCTGAAACGTTTTCTGGTAGCATTCCCGTAGGGATTGCAGAAAAATGGAATGGAAAAAATGACGGGGAAATTGTTCAAAATGAGGTACAATATATAAAAAATGTAAAAATCTGCAATTCGTTCTTTGCGAGTTGCAGATTTTATGTTATACTACAAACTGTTAATCATGGGGGCATTTGTGCTTCTATATTAATAAACGTTTTCTATTATATTTTATTATATTATCAACGGAGGGCTGAAAACATATGAGTACTACTTCAAAAGCGAGTCAAAGAATAGCAGCTTTACTCGATGACAACAGTTTCGTTGAAATCGGCGGACTTGTAACCGCAAGAGCTACGGATTTCAATCTGAAACCCAATGAAACTCCTTCTGACGGTTGTATTACCGGCTACGGAGTGATCAATGGTAATCTTGTATATGTATATAGCCAGGACGCTTCCGTACTGAACGGAACCATCGGCGAGATGCATGCAAAGAAGATCACCAATCTCTACGATCTGGCTATGAAGACCGGAGCACCTGTGATCGGACTGATCGAATCTGCAGGTTTAAGACTGCAGGAAGCAACCGATGCACTGGCTGCATTTGGTGAGATCTATTTAAAGCAGACCATGGCTTCCGGCGTGATCCCTCAGATCACTGCTGTATTCGGAACCTGTGGCGGTGGCTTAGGACTGTTCCCTACCATGACCGATTTCACTTTCATGGAAGAGAAGAATGCCAAGCTGTTCGTAAATGCTCCTAACGCTCTGGACGGTAATGTGATCACCAAGTGTGATTCTTCTTCCGCTAAATTCCAGGCAGAAGAGAGCGGTATTGTTGACGTGGTAGCTGACGAAGCAACCATTCTGGAGAAGGTAAGAGAGCTGGTAAGCTTCCTGCCTGCCAACAACGAGGATGATGCAAGCTTCTTAGAGGATTGCACTGATGATCTGAACCGTGTAAATCCTGAGATCGCAGGCTGCGTCGGCGACACATCCGTTGCTCTGTCCATTCTGGCAGATGACAACAACTTCTTCGAGGTGAAGGCCGGATATGCTAAGAACATGGTAACCGGTTTCTTACGTCTGGATGGCGTTACCGTTGGTGCGGTAGCTAACCGTTCCGAGATCTGCGACGAAGAAGGCAAGGTAGCAGAGAAGCTGGATGCAGTTCTGACTGCAGAGGGCTGTGAGAAGGCTGCTGAGTTCGTAAACTTCTGTGATGCTTTCGGCATTCCTGTACTGACCCTGACCAATGTAAAGGGTTACGAAGCAACTCTGGCTTCCGAGAAGGCTATCGCAAAGGCTGCTGCAAAGCTGACCTACGCATTTGCCAACGCTACCGTTCCCAAGGTGAACGTTGTGATCGGCAAGGCTCTGGGAACCGCTTATGTGGTAATGAACTCCAAGGCAATCGGTGCGGATATCACCATGGCATGGCCGGATGCACAGATTGGTGCTATGGACGGCAAGCTGGCTGCCAAGATCATGTATGATGGCCAGGGCGCTGATGTGATTAATGAAAAGGCTGCTGAGTACGAAGCACTTACTCTGAATGTAACCAGCGCAGCCAAGAGAGGATATGTGGACCAGATCGTAAATGCTGCTGATACCAGAAAATATGTGATCGGCGCATTCGAGATGCTATTCACCAAGAGTGAAGACCGTCCTGCCAAGAAACACGGAACTGTATAAGAAAGGGTGATTGTAAAATGAAGAAATTTTTAAGCTTAGTATGTATGATTACCTGCATCTTTGGTTTGACCGCGTGCGGCAGTGAGGAGACCTATACGGATTATGAGCAGCGCAAGATGGACACTGCAATCCAGATAGCTACCCAGTATGTGATTCCTTCTCTGGAGAATTTTGAAGACGAAGCTGCACTGGAGAGCTTCTCTGAGTATACCGCTGATGAAGTGGCATATATGGTACAGGAAAATGTAGGTATCACCGTTGATGGTTATGCATATAAAACTGCTATCGAGTCCTTCAACTCCGCTAAAAAGTCCATTGGCGGCATTACCGCAGTCGGTGATGCAGAAGCTGCCATCGATGATGATCAGATCATTGTACATGTAGATGTGACCGGTGCCAAACAGAATGCACAGGCAGAAGTAATCTTCACCAACGATATGTTCCTGAGCATGGAGTCTGCAGCGCTGAACCCCGTGGAGTCCATGGGTGGCCTGATGACCAAAGCTGCGCTGAACACTCTGATCGGTATGGGAACTGTATTCGTAATGCTGATCATGATCTCACTGATCATTTCCCTGTTCAACTTCATTCCGAAGATCCAGGCTGCATTCAGCAAGAAGGATAAGGAGGAAGAAGCAAAGAACGCAGGTATTGATAAGGCTGTAACTCAGATCGCTGCACAGGAAGAACCCGAGGCAGATGACACTGAGCTGGTCGCTGTTATTGCAGCTGCAATCGCAGCAAGCGAAGGTGCGGCAAGCACTGACGGATTTGTAGTTCGTTCTATCCGCAAAGTAAGATAATCGTAAAAACGTTAGGAGGATATTAAAATGAAAAATTATACCATTACCGTAAATGGCAACGTATATGATGTAGTAGTAGAAGAGGGTGCATCTAACGGAGCACCCGTAGCAGCAAAGGCTCCCGCAGCTCCCAAGGCAGCACCCAAGGCTCCCGCAGCAGCTCCCAAGGCAAGCGGCGCAGCAGGCAGCATCAAGGTTGAGGCCGGTGCAGCTGGTAAAATCTTCAAGTTAGAGGCAAGTGTTGGACAGGCTGTTAAGAAGGGTGATGCTGTCATCATTCTGGAAGCTATGAAGATGGAGATCCCTGTAGTAGCTCCCGAAGACGGCACTGTAGCAAGCATTGACGTTGCAGTTGGTGATACTGTTGAGGCTGGTGCAGTTCTGGCAACTCTGAACTAGGCATTTTACATCAGCTCTATAAACAACAGGAGGTCATCAAATGGAATATATAGCTAGTACGCTTAACAACCTGATTCATCAGACAGCGTTTTTTAACCTGACCTGGGGAAACTATGTCATGATTCTGGTTGCATGCTTTTTCCTTTATTTAGCTATCCGTCATGAGTTCGAGCCTTTGCTCTTACTCCCGATAGCGTTCGGTATGCTGTTGGTAAACATTTATCCCGATATCATGCTGCACCCTGAAAATGCAGCAAACGGTGCCGGCGGCTTACTGTATTATTTCTACAAGCTGGATGAACTGGCAATCCTGCCTTCCCTGATCTTCATGGGTGTAGGTGCCATGACAGACTTTGGTCCTCTGATTGCGAACCCCAAGAGCTTCCTTCTGGGAGCTGCTGCGCAGTTTGGTATCTTCGCAGCATACTTCGGAGCAATCTGGCTGGGATTCAACGACAAGGCAGCTGCTGCAATCTCCATCATCGGTGGTGCTGACGGCCCTACCTCCATCTTCCTTGCTGGTAAGCTGGGACAGACGGCGATCCTGGGACCTATCGCAGTGGCAGCATATTCCTACATGTCACTGGTTCCCATTATCCAGCCCCCTATTATGAAGCTTCTCACTACTGAGAAAGAGAGAAAGATCAAGATGGGTCAGCTTCGTCCCGTATCCAAGCTGGAGAAGATCCTGTTCCCCATCGTTGTTACCATCGTTGTATGTCTGATCCTTCCCACCACAGCTCCTCTGGTAGGTATGCTGATGCTGGGTAACCTGTTCCGTGAGTCCGGTGTTGTTCGTCAGCTGACTGAGACAGCATCCAATGCTCTGATGTACATCGTAGTTATTCTGCTGGGTACTTCCGTAGGTGCTACCACCAGTGCAGAAGCATTCCTGAATGCAGATACCTTGAAGATCGTAGCTCTGGGTCTGATCGCATTCATGTTCGGTACCGCCGCAGGTGTTCTGTTTGGTAAACTGATGTGTGTATTTTCCGGTGGCAAGATCAATCCTTTGATCGGTTCCGCAGGTGTATCCGCAGTTCCTATGGCAGCACGTGTATCCCAGAAGGTTGGTGCAGAATCCGATCCTACCAACTTCCTGCTCATGCATGCTATGGGGCCTAACGTAGCAGGCGTTATCGGTACTGCCGTAGCAGCCGGTACATTCATGGCTATCTTCGGTGTATTTTAAAGCGAATGCCCAAGATGTATTTCGCGCAAAGCGCGATGAAATAAGTCCGAAGGACTTAGAATAACGCATCGCGTCATACTAACTATAGAAAATATTATTATGGAGGATATTCGTAATGTCAGAAATTGAAAAGAAACCGATTAAGATTACGGAAACTGTTTTACGTGATGCACATCAGTCTCTGATCGCTACCAGAATGCCGACCGAATTCATGCTTCCCATCGTAGATAAGATGGATAAAGTTGGTTATCATTCCGTAGAGTGCTGGGGCGGTGCTACCTTTGATGCATCCCTTCGTTTCCTGAAGGAAGATCCCTGGGACAGACTGAGAAAGCTGCGTGACGGCTTCAAAAACACCAAGTTACAGATGCTGTTCCGTGGACAGAATATTCTGGGTTACAGACCTTATGCAGATGACGTGGTAGATTACTTCGTACAGAAGTCCATCTCCAACGGTATTGATATCATTCGTATTTTCGACTGTCTGAACGACCTGCGCAACTTACAGGAAGCGGTAAATGCTACCAACAAGTTCAAGGCACAGGAAGGCAGAGGTGAAGCACAGGTTGCTCTGGCTTACACTCTGGGTGATGCTTACACTCTGGAGTACTGGACCAGCATGGCCAAGAAGATCGAAGAGATGGGTGCAGATTCCATCTGTATCAAGGATATGGCCGGTCTGTTAGTACCTTACAAGGCTGCTGAACTGATCAAGGCGATGAAGGAAGTTACCAAGCTTCCCATCCAGTTGCATACTCACTATACTTCCGGTGTTGCAAGCATGACCTACCTGAAGGCAGTAGAGGCCGGTGTTGATGTGATCGATACCGCTATGAGCCCCTTTGCTATGGGTACTTCACAGCCTGCTACCGAGGTTATGGTTGAGACCTTCAAGGGAACCCCTTACGATACCGGTCTGGATCAGAACCTGTTAGCTGAGATCGCTGACTACTTCAGACCTTACAGAGATGAGTGCCTGGCTAACGGCCTGCTGAATCCCAAGGTTATGGGTGTTGATATCAAGACTCTGCTGTATCAGGTACCCGGCGGTATGCTTTCCAACATGGTTAGCCAGCTGAAGGAGCAGAATGCAGAAGACAGATACTACGATGTGCTGAAGGAGATCCCCAAGGTTCGTAAGGATCTGGGTGAGCCCCCTCTGGTTACCCCTTCTTCTCAGATCGTTGGTACTCAGGCAGTCTTCAACGTACTGCTTGGTGAGCGTTACAAGATGGCTACCAAGGAGACCAAGGCAGTTCTTCGTGGTGAGTACGGTCAGACCGTTAAGCCCATGAGCCAGGAAGTTATCGACAAGGTTATCCCCGGTGAGGAGAGAATTACCTGCCGTTACGCTGATCTGCTCGACAATGAGATGGATAAGCTGGAAGGCGAAATGAAGGAATGGAAACAGCAGGATGAGGACGTTCTGAGCTACGCTCTGTTCCCTCAGGTTGCTACCGACTTCTTCAAGTATCGTCAGGCACAGCAGGAAAAGGTTGATATGACCCAGGCTGACACCAAGAACGGTGCATACCCTGTCTAAATAATTCGTCAATAAAAAGGTCGCACGACTGCTCGCAGTCAGTGCGGCTTTTTTATTAGACGAACAAAACCACATGAGCAAGTAGGGCGATAGCCCGGATTGCGAATGTGGTTGCGACTTCGAGAGCGCGAAGCGCGGAGAAGCCGTTATTTAGACATGTCCCCGGTCGAACCGGGGCGATAGCCCGGATTGCGAATGAGTTTGCGGCTTCGAGAGCGCGAAGCGCGGAGAAGCCGTTATTTAGACATGTCCCCGGTCGAACCGGGGCGATAGCCCGGATTGCGAATGAGTTTGCGGCTTCGAGAGCGCGAAGCGCGGAGAAGCCGTTATTTAGACATGTCCCCGGTCGAACCGGGGCGATAGCCCGGATTGCGAATGAGTTTGCGGCTTCGAGAGCGCGAAGCGCGGAGAAGCCGTTATTTAGACATGCCCTTGGTCAGCCCCCAGTCAGCCCAATATGCGAATGAGTTTATTTACATATTGACAAACTACCTCTTCACCCACTAAAATAACAAGTGTTATAGAAGAATACGTCGTTTGCTGTATTCGAACAGCGGAATGAGAGGGATTATGGCTCGTAAAGAGATGATCACAATTGATAAAATCCTGGATACGGCATTTGCCATGACAAGGGAAGAGGGATTTGCCAATGTGACAGCCAGAAGGGTAGCGGCGAAAGCAGGGTGCTCTACACAGCCTATTTTCAGAGTATATAAGAATATGGAAGAACTGTGGGATGCGGTCTATGAGAGAGCTGCAGCTTATTTTCTGGATTATTACAGCTTGTATCCCCGTACCGGCAAGACACCTTTCGCCAATCTGGGCATGGCTTACATAGCTTTTGCTAGAGAAGAGAGACACCTGTTCGAGCTTCTGTTTGTATCGGATAACCAGGATGGCAAACATAAGAAAAAGAGTATGTATGAGATCTTGAATGGTGATGCCGGAAACGTGGTCTACGAGATCAACCTGGCCAGAGTGGCGGGCTGCCCGGATCCCGGTGATCTGTTCATGAAAATGTGGATTTTCATTCACGGAGCTGCCTGCATGTCTCTGACCGGAGATTATGATCTGACAGACTTACAGACAATGCAGCTATTAGAGCATTCCTATTACGCTTTTTACAATGAGACAACGCGAGGTTAAGAACCGTGGCAGAATATGATGTTTTTACCCGAATCAACGAACATTATGCAAAAATGAGCAAAGGCCACAAAGCCATTGCGGATTACATATCGGAACATTACGATCAGGCAGTATTTATGACCGCAGCAAAGCTGGGTGAGACATTGGGAATCAGTGAATCTACCGTAGTGCGTTTTGCAGCGGGAATCGGTTATGACGGTTATCCGAAATTCCAGAAGGCACTGGAAAGCTGCGTGCAGGGAAAGCTCAACGGCATTCAGAAAATGGATGCCAAATACGGCAGAAGCTCCCAGTCGGAGATCCTGACCTCCGTACTCAGCGCAGATATCGAAAAGATCCAGGATACCATAGACAATCTGGATCCGGCGGCCTTTGAATCCGCCGTTGCCACGATTCTGGAGGCGGAGACCATTTATATCATGGGACTTCGCAGCAATGAGCCACTGGCAGCGTTTCTGCATTTTTACCTGAATATGATCCGTGGCAAAGTCTTTTTACTGAATACCACCAGTGTCAGTGAGACTTTTGAACAGATGATCCATATTGGCCCGAAGGACTGCTTCATCGGTATCAGTTTTCCCAGATACTCCATGCGGACGTTAAAGGCCATGGAGTTTGCCAATGACCGGAATGCCAAGGTGATCGCCATTACCGACAGCATCCATTCCCCCATGAATCTGTATTCTTCCTGCAATCTGCTGGCCAGAAGCGACATGGTGTCGGTGGTGGATTCTCTGGTGGCACCTTTAAGCGTGATCAATGCGCTGGTAGTGGCATTGTGCCTGAAATGTCCGGAGCAGGTGCGTAAAAATCTGGAGACACTGGAAGAGACCTGGAATAATTATCAGGTATATCTGAATGATGAGATCGACTTTATAGATGATGAACCGATGCTGGACTATTCCCTGCGGCGCAAGGAAAAATGATGGACGGACAGATCGGCAAAAGAGGATAGAAATGAGTAAGGTGATTGTGATCGGTGGCGGTGCTGCCGGCATGATGGCTGCCATTGCGGCAGCGCAAAAAGGGCATAAGGTAATACTTCTGGAAAAGAACGAAAAGCTGGGGAAAAAACTGTTCATCACTGGAAAAGGCCGTTGCAATGTGACAAACGCGGCGGACATGGATGTCTTATTTCAGAATATTTGTACCAATGAAAAGTTTCTGTACAGTGCTTTTTACGGCTTTGACAATACACGGGTATGCGATCTGCTGGAGCAGGCAGGCTGCCCGTTGAAAACGGAGCGGGGAGACCGGGTATTTCCGGTATCCGATCATTCTTCGGACGTGATCGCCGCCCTCCAGAGAGAACTTCGCAAATATCAGGTGGATGTTCATCTGCATACCGAGGTGAAAAAGATCCTAACGAAGGAAACGGATGGCAATCCTGTTTTCTGTGGCGTGGAATGTGCAGACCATGAGAAAATCGCGGCGGATGACTGCATTGTCTGTACTGGAGGCTGTTCCTATGCCAGCACCGGATCCACGGGGGACGGGTATCGTTTCGCGGAAGAGACAGGGCATAAGGTGACGGAGAGGAAACCGGCATTGGTGCCTTTGGAGATCCGGGAAAACTGGTGCAGGGAACTGATGGGCCTTTCCTTAAAAAATGTGGAGATCCGGATGCAGTGCGGGAAAAAGACCTGGTATGAAGGGTTCGGCGAGATGCTGTTTACCCATTTTGGCGTCAGCGGCCCCCTGATCCTGTCAGCCAGCAGTTTTTATTCAAAAAATTTTTCGAAGCGTAAAGGCAGCGATGAGGTAAAGCTTTTCTTAGATCTGAAACCTGCGTTGACACCGGAACAGCTGGACAAGCGTTTACTTCGGGATTTTGAGGAAGCAAAGAACAAACAATTTAAAAATGCGCTGGACCACCTGTTCCCTGCAAAGCTGATTCCTGTTATGATAGAGTTGTCCGACATTTCCCCGGAGAAGAAAGTGAACGAGATCAGCCGGGAAGAGAGAAAAGCTTTCGGCTCATTGATCAAGGAACTACCCATGACGGTGACGGGGACGAGATCTTTTGCGGAAGCAATCATCACTCAGGGGGGAATCTCGGTAAAGGATATCAATCCTTCCACCATGGAATCCAAACGTGTACGGCATTTGTATTTTGCAGGGGAAGTATTGGATCTGGATGCCATGACCGGGGGCTTTAATTTGCAGATCGCCTGGTCTACGGGACATCTGGCGGGGGACAGCATACAATAAATTCGCGCACAAAAAAGTCCGGAGAGAGATTTTACGAATGAAAACCGGAAGATTTGTGAAAAAATAATAATTAATAGAAATCAATTATAATTAATAGAAATAAAGAAAAGAGGACTAGACTATGAGTTTTAATGTAGCAATCGACGGCCCGGCAGGTGCCGGAAAAAGTACCATTGCAAGAGCTGTGGCAAAGAAAAAAGGATTTATCTATGTGGACACCGGAGCAATGTATCGTGCCATGGCACTGTTTATGTTAAGAGAGGGCGTGGAACCCACGGATGCAGCGACCATCGCCGATAAATGCAAGGAGGCGGATATCACCATTCAGTATGTGGACGGTGAGCAGGTCGTTTTATTAAACGGAGAGAATGTTAATGCTTATCTGCGTACCGAAGAAGTCGGCAATATGGCATCCAATACCAGTGCACAACCCGCAGTACGCACCAAGCTGGTAGAACTTCAGCAGGCACTTGCAGCTAAAAGCGATGTGATCATGGACGGCCGTGACATCGGTACAGTGGTTCTTCCGAATGCTCAGGTGAAGATCTATCTGACCGCCAGCAGTATGGTGAGAGCCAGGAGAAGATATGATGAACTGACCGCCAAGGGAGAGACCTGTGATCTGGAGAAGATCCGTCAGGATATCGAAGACAGAGACTATAGAGATATGCACAGAGAGACTTCTCCGTTAAAACAGGCGGACGATGCGGTGCTGGTGGATACTTCCGATATGACGATCGAGCAGGTCATCGACCGGATCGTGGAACTGATCGGTTAAACAGGAGATCTGATATGGAAGTAAGACTGGCAGACTGCGCGGGCTTTTGCTTCGGCGTAAAGCGTGCTGTAGATACTGTGTATGAACAATTAAAAAACGGGAAGACTATCTATACCTATGGTCCCATCGTGCATAACGAGGAAGTGGTCCGGGAACTGGCGGAAAAAGGAGTAAGAGTTCTGGAAAGCAAAGAAGAACTAAAAAGCCTGAAAGCCGGGGAGAATATTCCCACTGTGATCATTCGTGCCCACGGAGTGGCAAAAGAAATCTATGATATCATGGAAGCGAATGGTCTGGAGTGCATTGATGCCACCTGCCCCTTTGTGAAAAAGATCCATCGTATCGTGGAACAAAAAAGCACAGAAGGGTATCATGTGATCGTCGTGGGGGACCCGAAACATCCGGAAGTAGAGGGTATCGTCGGCTGGTGTCAGGGCCCGGTAACCGTTCTGGAAACTCCCGAACAGGCAGAAAATTTTGTGAAAACAGAAGGCGAAAAGCTTTGTATTGTGTCTCAGACGACATATAACTACAATAAATTTCAATATATAGTTGAAATTTTTGAAAAAAAAGGTTACAATGATAGTGTTGTGAACACTATCTGTAATGCTACAGAAGAGCGACAGCGATCGGCAAAGGCCATTGCAGCGGAAGCTGACGTTATGATTGTAATAGGAGGGAAGCACAGTTCTAATAGCAGAAAACTTTACGAAATCTGCCAAAGGGAATGTGTGCACACCTATTTTATACAGACACTGGATGACTTGCATTTAGATCTACCTAAAGCTGTTCGACTAGTGGGTATTACCGCGGGGGCTTCCACCCCAAATAAATTAATTGAGGAGGTTCAAAATTATGTCAGAATTAACTTTTGAACAAATGCTGGAAGAATCATTAAAGACAATACATGCAGGAGAGGTAGTCGAAGGTACAGTCATCGATGTGAAACCGGAAGAGATCATTCTGAACATCGGATACAAATCTGACGGTATTCTTACCAAGAACGAATACACCAACGACTCCAGCGTGGATCTTACCACGGTTGCCAAGGTTGGTGACACCATGGAAGTCAAGGTTCTGAAAGTAAATGACGGTGAGGGTCAGGTTCTCCTTACCTACAAGCGTCTTGCTGCAGACAGAGGCAACAAGAGAATTGAAGAAGCATTTAACAATCACGAGGTACTTAAGGCAACCGTATCCCAGGTACTGGACGGTGGTTTAAGTGTGATCGTGGACGAAGTAAGAATCTTCATCCCCGCAAGCCTGGTATCCGATACTTATGAGAAGGATCTGACCAAGTATGCAGGACAGGAGATTGAATTCGTGATCAGCGAGTACAATCCCAAGAGAAGAAGATACATTGGTGACCGCAAACAGCTGATCGTAGCCAAGAAGGCTGAGCTGCAGAAGGAACTCTTTGAGAAGATCAAAGAAGGTGATATCGTAGAAGGTGTTGTTAAGAACGTAACTGATTTCGGCGCATTTATCGATCTTGGCGGCGCAGACGGACTGCTTCACATCTCCGAGATGTCTTGGGGCAGAGTCGAGCATCCCAAGAAGGTATTCAAGGTTGGCGATAAGCTGAAAGTCCTGATCAAAGAGATCAACGGCAATAAGATTGCACTGTCCCTGAAGTTCGACGACGCTAACCCCTGGAAGAATGCAGCAGAGAAGTATGCAGTTGGCAATGTAGTAACCGGTAAGGTTGCAAGAATGACCGACTTTGGCGCTTTCGTAGAATTAGAGCCCGGTGTAGATGCTCTGCTTCATGTATCCCAGATCGCAAAGGAGCACATTGAGAAACCTTCCGATGTACTGAGCGTTGGCGATGAAGTTACAGCTAAGGTTGTAGATTTCAATGAGGCTGATCACAAGATTTCCCTGAGCGTTAAAGCTCTGACAGCTCCAGAACCCGTTGAGGCAGAGGAAGAGTCCGATGCAGATGTTGTATCTGTAGATATTGACGCTGTTATCGCTGCAGAGGCTGAGAACTCTGAGAAATAATCAACCGTTAGGTGGTAGATATTCATGATATATGATTATGAGTATTTTAAAAAGGAGATTTATTCTCTGACTACGATCGATCTGAATGCTTACAAAGAGAAGCAGATGAAACGGCGTATCGATACTCTGATCGCCAAGCATAAGATCGTAGGTTATGACAAGTATGTACAGGCACTGAAGACGGATAAAGTACTTTTTGAGGAATTTGTAGGATACATTACTATCAATGTTTCAGAATTCTACCGTAATCCTGAACAGTGGAAATATCTGGAAGAGACCGTGATCCCGGAACTGATTCAACGCTTCGGCAAGAACCTGAAGGTTTGGAGTGCGGCATGTTCCACGGGAGATGAGCCTTACTCTCTTGTAATGGCTCTGTCACGGCACATTCCGTTACAGCAGATTCGTATCTATGCTACAGATCTGGACAAACAGGTTATCGCAAAGGCAAAGACCGGCCTGTATGGAGAAAAGAGCATAGAAGGCGTGCCGGAGGATCTGAAGAAGAAATACTTCACGAAGATTGGTCCTTCTTACAAGATTGCAGATGAGATCAAGGCAAGAGTGGATTTTCACCAGCACAATTTACTGAAGGATACTTATCCTACCGACTGTAATCTGATCGTGTGCAGAAATGTATTGATTTACTTTACAGAAGAAGCAAAGGATGAAGTATTCCGGAAGTATTACCAGTCACTGGCCAAGGGTGGTATGCTGTTTATCGGAAGTACCGAACAGATCATGAATTATCGCGAAATCGGATTTGACAGAAAGAGTTCTTTCTATTATGTGAAACCGATGTAGTGAGTACAGAAATGACAAAATAAGAAAGAGGAAAGCAGTTTTGCTTTCCTCTTTTTGTGCTTTCTGTGCTATAAGTGCTATAAGTACATCTAAGGGACGATGTCTCATTTCGTTCCGGTTAGTAAGTAGATGCGATCATGGACAAAACATGATTGGCATACTGTGTAAATCCTTCTCTGTTTTTCTTCATTTCATCCGTCAACTCGAAGAATAATTCCTTGCTCTTATAATCTCTCTTGAAGAATGGCGTGAACAGAATCTCCCATTGGGGAAGATAGCAGGAGAATTTCCGGGTGTAACAGTTCGCTGCGGAGGCCTGGAGCCTGTGCTCTTTGTCCACGAAACCGGCTACAGATTTGTGCAATGCCACATCTTCCGTAGGAAGATAGTAATAGTCCTTGTAGTTGGAATAGAAATATTTTAATTCTTCCTCGTAAATGGGAACCTTTAAAGTAGCCGATTCTCCTTCTCCACGGAAATAGCAGTTGGCCGCAGAAGCGGTTACCAGTCTGGGCAGGGAAGTGGGAATCTGCAGGGTGATCAACAGTTCCTTGCGTTGTGCGCCACTGACATCTTTGTAATAGTTGGCCTGTACTTTTCTGGCTTTCACACAATTCTCGTTGAACAGATCATAGTAGGCCAGAATCGGAAGAACTTCCAACATTCCCTTCAGGTCGTCCGCATTATGCAAAAACAATGCTTTTTCTGTGAATTCCGAAGGATTTTTTACATAATCATGGTATAGACCAATGAGTTCTCCGCCGGAGAAAACATCGGTCCGGGCAATTCCGAGATACTGCTCCAAAGTTTTCTGCTTACAGTTCGGCAGCTTTAGGAAGAATTTATAAGGGGAGATCCGGCGGTAAATGTCGATACCCTGAAATCCGTCAAAGGAGAACGGAAGCTTTAACTGCGCACATTTCTGGGTGATAAAGGGAAGGTCAAAATTATTGCCGTTGAAATGTACCAGATAGCGGTAGTCTCTTGCAAAATCAAAGAAAGCAGTGAGAATATCCCCTTCCTGGGAATAGTCATCCGCCATCCACTGGATGGTCCGCCATTTGCCGGCCTGATAGTAGGCACAGCCAATCATATATAAATAAGAAGTACGGGAAGTGAATCCCGTGGTCTCAATATCGAGAAAAAGGATTTGTTCCAGAGGCGCCAGCTTATCCAAGGGATAGGAGATCGCGAAATCCTCCAGAGTCTCTTCTGATTTTTTCATGTATGACCTCTTTCTGCCGTGTGGGCAAGTTAATAAACGCTTTCTTCGTTCTTCGAACTCTCGAAAGCGTAACAAACATGCGTAATCCGGGCTATCGCCCTACTTACTTATGTTTGCTTATTCACCTCATAGAAAACCTGTGCTGCCTGCAAGCAGTCACACAGACTTTCTATGGGTGAATTTATTTTACCATAATTTTAGAATTTGCAGTAGCATTTTGTTGATAAAAGTTGATAAAAATTGATAAAAATAGTACAATTATCATAATGTAATTTGCAATACAAGTAACTATTTAGAAAGGATGTTAGGAAATGGCAAAGTTGACATTTGTAGGCGGAATACATCCCTATGATGGAAAAGATCTGTCCAAGGACAAACCGATCCAGGATGTCCTGCCCAAAGGGGAAATGGTCTATCCGTTGTCCCAGCACATCGGCGCTCCGGCGAAGCCCATCGTGGCAAAAGGAGACCGGGTACTGGCGGGACAAAAGATAGCAGAAAGTGGTGGCTTCGTGTCGGCACCCATCTATGCATCTGTGTCGGGTACGGTGAAAACCATTGAGACGAGACGTGTGGTAACAGGAGATCTGATACAGAGTATCGTGATCGACAATGACGGTCTGTATGAGAGCGAAGAATTTCATCCTTATGCACCGGTGGACAAACTGCAGAAGGAAGAGATCATCGACATTGTGAAGGAAGCCGGTATCGTAGGTATGGGTGGTGCCGGATTTCCTACGCATGTCAAGCTGTCTCCCAAGGATCCTGACAAAATTGAATATGTAATTGCTAACTGTGCGGAATGTGAGCCTTATCTGACTTCCGATTACCGCAGAATGATGGAAGAGCCGGACAAGCTGATCGGTGGTCTGAAGATCATGCTGAAGCTGTTTGACAATGCCCACGGTATTCTGGCCGTGGAGGACAATAAGCCGGATTGTATCTCTCTGTTAAAACAGATGACTAAGAACGATCCTCAGATCACGGTGAAGGCACTGAAGACCAAGTATCCTCAGGGCGCGGAGCGTCAGCTGATCTATGCCACAACGGGACGGAAGATCAATTCCTCCATGTTGCCTGCGGACGTAGGTTGTATTGTAGATAACGTAGATACTGTGGTTGCCATTTACAGAGCGGTGACGGAAGGACGCCCTCTGATGGAACGTATCATCACTGTTACCGGAGATGCTGTGGCCAATCCCCGGAATTTTCGTGTACCTATCGGTATGAGTTATCAGGAACTGTTGGATATAGCCGGTGGATTTAAGCAGGAGCCGGAGAAGATCA
The DNA here is from genome assembly GCF_003480225.1 of Clostridium sp. AM34-9AC. Taxonomy (NCBI): domain Bacteria; kingdom Bacillati; phylum Bacillota; class Clostridia; order Eubacteriales; family Clostridiaceae; genus Clostridium; species Clostridium sp. AM34-9AC. Next base: position 53,209 of record NZ_QUIU01000001.1, on the reverse strand, counting down.
TCTGCGGAGGTCCCATGATGGGATTCGGTATGTTCCAGCTGGATGTACCTACCACAAAGACCTCTACCGCATTACTGGCACTGACCCAGGACGATGTATCCGCTATGGAGCCCAGTCCCTGCATCAACTGCGGACGTTGCGTGGAAGCATGTCCCGGACGTATTGTTCCCAGCCTTTTGGCAACCTATGCGGAGCATTTTGATGAAGAGGCTTTCGTGGAACATAACGGTATGGAATGCTGTGAATGCGGCTGCTGTAGTTTTGTATGCCCGGCAAAGCGTCCTCTGACGCAGGAGATCAAATCCATGCGTAAGATCCAGCTTGCCAAGAAGAAAAAGAAGTAGGAGGGAAGAACAGTGAGCGGACTTTTAAAAGTATCTTCAAATCCTCATATCCGGTCAAAAGTAACGACCAGCAGCATTATGACAGCCGTGGTGATCGCACTGCTGCCGGCTGCCGGTTTCGGAATCTATAACTTTGGCCCCAGAGCACTGGCAGTCATGGCTGTGACCATTGCCAGTACAGTATTGACGGAGTTATTATTCGGCTGGCTCTGGAAGAAAAAAATCACGATTTCCGATATGTCAGCAGTGGTAACGGGACTGCTGCTGGCGCTGAATCTGCCGGTGAGCATTCCGCTGTGGATGGCGGCATTGGGCGGTGTGTTTGCCATCCTTGTGGTAAAAATGCTGTTCGGTGGTCTGGGTCAGAACTTTATGAACCCGGCACTGGCAGCCAGATGCTTTCTGCTGATCTCTTTCCCGTCCCAGATGACGAATTTTGCCTGTGATGCCTATACCGGGGCTACACCGCTGGCAGCACTGAAGGCAGGAGAGAGTGTCAATGTCATGAACATGATCGTAGGTAAGACCGCCGGTACCATCGGCGAGACTTCCGTGATCGCACTGCTGATCGGTGCCTGTTTCCTGATCCTGATCGGTGTGATCGACCTTCGGATCCCCGGTACATATATTGTGACCGTGATCCTGTTTGCGGGAATCTTCGGCGGACACGGCTTTGATCCTGCCTATCTGTCTGCACAGTTAGCAGGCGGCGGCCTGATCCTGGGTGCCTTTTTCATGGCAACGGATTATGTCACCAGACCGATTACCATCAAGGGACAGTATGTATACGGTGCGGTACTGGGACTTCTTACCGGAATCTTCCGTATCTTCGGACCGGGAGCAGAGGGAGTGTCCTATGCCATCATTTTAGGTAACCTTCTGGTACCTCTGATCGAAAAATTCACCATGCCGGTGGCTTTTGGCAGAAAGGCAGGTGCGAAACGTGAAAAATAAGAATGATATTCAGGCAATGTTAAAAGAAGCGGGCATTTTGTTCGCAATTACTCTGATTGCCGGACTTTTGCTTGGCTTTGTCTATGAACTGACCAAGGAGCCCATCCGTCAGCAGGAGGAAAAAGCGGTGCAGGAAGCCTGTCAGGCGGTCTTTGCGGATGCGGAGCATTTTGAAGAACTGGATGCTTATACACCTTCTGCGGATACGGCGCAGAAGCTGGCAGATACCGGAATCACCATCGGTACCGTCTATGAAGCGCAGGATGCCTCCGGAACGCAGTTGGGCTATGTGATCCAGACCACAACCTCCGAAGGCTATGGCGGAAATATTGTGCTGTATGTGGGAATCCGTCTGGATGGTACGGTCAATGATATTTCTATTTTAAGTATTTCCGAGACTCCCGGACTGGGCATGAAAGCGGAAGATGTGCTGGTGCCGCAGTTCCACAACAAGAACGTGAAGAGCTTTGCCTACACCAAGACCGGATCCACTTCTGACAGTGAGATCGATGCCATCAGCGGTGCGACCATCACCACGAAAGCAGTGACTAACGCTGTCAACGGAAGCCTTCTGGCATTTAATGATTATGTACAGGGAGGTGCTGGCAATGAATAAAGCAGGTGAAAGACTTTATAACGGTATCATCAAGGAAAATCCTACATTTGTACTGATGCTGGGAATGTGTCCGACTCTGGCGGTGACCACATCGGCCATGAACGGACTTGGCATGGGCCTGACCACGGCAGTGGTACTTACCATGAGTAACCTGATCATTTCGCTGCTTAGGAAAGTGATCCCCAGCCGGGTGAGAATCCCTGCATTTATCGTGATTATTGCATCCTTTGTAACTGCGGTACAGCTGCTGTTGCAGGCGTATCTGCCGTCACTGAACGATGCTCTGGGTGTGTATATTCCTCTGATCGTTGTAAACTGTATCATTCTGGGAAGAGCAGAGAGCTATGCGTATTCCCATCCGCCCATTCCTTCCCTGTTCGATGGACTTGGCATGGGACTTGGTTTCTCTCTGGCACTGACTTGTATCGGTGCAGTACGTGAGATCCTGGCGGCCGGATCCATCTTCGGATTTCGGATCATGCCGGATTCCTATGTGACGATCAATATTTTCGGACTGGCTCCCGGTGCGTTCTTCGTACTGGCTGCACTGACCGCTTTGCAGAACTATATCAAGAATAAGAGAAAGCTAGCTGGCAAGGATTACGAGAAGATCCAGTCCGGCTGCGGACATGACTGTCTGCACTGTGGCGAGAGTGGCTGCTCGGAGCGGTTTTATGACAATACCAATACCACGGAAGAGGCTGTGAAGGATGCGGCAAAAGCGGCAGCAAAACCTCAGACGGCAGAGGATGATCTGGAGACCATCGATTTAGATAAGGAGGACAAATAAATGGATAGTGTAAAAGATATGCTTCTGTTACTGATCAGTTCCTCCATCGTCAGCAATATCGTATTAAGCCAGTTCATGGGACTGTGCCCCTTCTTAGGCGTGTCCCGCAAGATCAAGACGGCGGGCGGCATGGGAACGGCGGTTATCTTCGTTATTACGCTGGCCAGTGCGGTAGCGGGTGTGATCTACAAATTTATCTTACAGCCGTTACACATTGAGTATCTGGAGACGATAGTGTTCATTCTCGTCATTGCTGCACTGGTACAGTTCGTGGAAATGTTCCTGAAAAAGGCAATGCCTTCCCTGTATCAGGCACTGGGCGTCTATCTGCCTCTGATTACCACCAACTGCGCGGTGCTGGGTGTAGCCATTACCAACGTGCAGAAGGAATACGGTATTCTGACCGGTATCGTAAATGGCTTTGCCACAGCGCTTGGCTTTACCATTGCCATCGTGATCCTGGCAGGACTGCGTGAGAAGATGGAATACAATGAAGTGCCGGAATCTTTCAAGGGAATGCCCATGGTACTGCTGACAGCAGGACTGATGGCCATTGCTTTCTGCGGATTCTCCGGTCTGATCTAGGAAGGAGTAACATAGATGAGTATAACAGGAATTCTGATTGCTGCGGCTTGTGTCGGAATCGTCGGCATCTTTGTGGGACTGTTCCTTGGCGTGGCCGGCATTAAATTCAAAGTAGAAGTAGATGAGAAGGAAGAGGCGGTGTTAGCTGCCCTTCCCGGAAATAACTGTGGTGGCTGCGGCTTCGCCGGATGTTCCGGTCTGGCAGCTGCCATTGCAAAGGGAGAGGCTGCGGTGAACACCTGTCCCGTAGGCGGAGAGGAAGTCGGCAAAAAAATCGCCGCCATCATGGGTGTAGAAGCAGAGGCTTCCGAGCGCAAGGTAGCTTATGTGCATTGTCAGGGTGACTGCGAGCGGACCACAACGGATTATGATTATTATGGCATCAAGGACTGTCGTATGATGAGCTTTGTGCCCGGAGGCGGGCCGAAATCCTGCAACAGTGGCTGCCTGGGATTCGGAACCTGTGCACAGGTCTGTCCCTTCGATGCCATTCATGTAGAGAACGGTGTGGCTGTAGTAGATAAGGAAAAATGTAAGGCCTGCGGAAAGTGCGTGGAGGTCTGCCCCAAGCATCTGATCAGCTTACGGCCTTATTCCAATACGGTACAGGTAGCCTGCAGTTCTACGGACAAGGGCCCTGTTACCATGAAGGCCTGCAAGACCGGCTGTGTGGGCTGCGGTATCTGCGTAAAGAATTGCCAGCACGATGCTGTGAAGGTCGAGAATTTCCATGCAATCATTGATCCGGAGAAATGTGTGGGCTGTGGTGCCTGCATGGAGAAATGCCCGAAGAAATGTATCGTAAAAGCATAAAGAAAGTACAAGAGGAGAAAAGATATGCGTCTTCCGGACGATTATGAAGATCACGGAGGAGGGCTGACACCTACGGTGATCAGTGCCATCGTTGCTGTTACAATTTTCGTGGCAGTGATCCTTACGGTGGTGCTGATCATGAACAGACAGCCCACTTCCCACCAACAGAACAATACGGCTGCACAGACGGAGAATGTACAACAGGCAGAAAATAATCAGACAGACAAATATCCGGACACGCAGGACCTGATCACCGGAAGCACATTGACTCCTTCGGATCTGGATTTCTGGGACATGTACCCGGAGACTACGGCAACACCATTGCCGTCTGCGGAGCCTTCCCAAAAGGATAACAAAAAGGAAACAGCGGAAGCGGATCCCTCCACCGATGGAAAACATACCCTGGTGACCAACCGGGACGGCAAGGAAGAATGGGTGCTGATCAGCCCGTACCTTCCCAAGCACGAATATGATTTCACCAAACTGGTGTGCCAGTCCGACCTGATGAAATATTATCAGGACGGCAAACTGACTTCCTATGTCGGGGTGGATATTTCCAAATATCAGGATTATGTGGATTTTTTGAAACTGAAAAAAGCCGGAGTGGATTTTGTGATGTTGCGGGTAGGTGCCAGAGGCTATGGCAGCGGACAGATCGTATTGGATGATTATTTCGTAGACAATATCAAGAGAGCCACAGATGCTGGATTACAGATCGGGGTGTATTTTACCTCACAGGCCATCACGGAAGAAGAGGCGGTGGAGGAATCCAATATCGTTCTGGAGAATATCAAAGACTACAAGATCACCTATCCGGTGGCTTTTGATATGAGTTTTGTGGACAATGATACGACGAGAATCGAGACTGTCAGTCGTGCTGACAAGACGAAGATCACCAAGGCTTTCCTGGATACCATAGAGGCAGCCGGATATAAGCCCCTGCTTTACGGAGACAAGGAGTGGCTGATCAAAGAAATTGACCTGTCAAAATTATCGGCATATGACGTATGGCTTTCCCAGATGGAAGACGTGCCGGATTATCCTTATCGTTTTACCATGTGGCAATATGCCAATGATGTCACCATCGACGGCATTGCAGGCTATGCCAATATGAATATCAGTTTTATTGATTATTCGGAGAAATAGGCTCATAATTCAGGATTCCCGGTGCAATGTCGAGCGTAGAATAGATCTCGGCATAACGGCGGGGAGTGATGGCTTCCACATAGTTGGGGGTAAAATTACTGGTGACTCCTTTGCTATGCAAAATATCGATGGCCTTGTTATAGGCAATGGCTGCTTCGATATCAGTAGCGTAGCGCCCCACAATATAATTACCACGGATATGAATGCGGACAGTATAAACGTACTGTCCGTTTTTTGCTGCCGTTTTCCGGACACCGTGATAGATGTTGTGGATCTGCAGATTTTCCCTGCGGAAGTCCGTAGGATCTCCGTTGACAAAACAATAATCCACGCCGAGAACTCCGTAGCTTTTGATGCCATAGCGTGAGGTCAGTGTCTGCTGCATTCCGTAGTCGGCCACAAAATAATGATTTCCCCGGCACATGATCTTATGGGAAGAATAATAGAACAGGTCTTCCATGTCGAATTTTAAGACATGGTGGGGGGACAAATAATAATAGAAGAGCTGCTGCCCCAGATAGATCGGATTGCCGATGTATAGTCCGTTGTCCCGCAGATTGATCAGACTGACCCATTTTTCGAAGGACAAAGGGGACACCTTCTCGTAGGACTGCAGTGTCAGGGAAGGATCGGACAGCAGGAGAAGCCCCTGTTCGTAGGCCCGATGGGCCTGTAAGGCATCGGAGAAACTGCCCAGACTGATATGCTTGCCGTTTTTGGTCAGAGAAGCACGGTAATAGACAGTTCCGTCTTTTTTCCCGGCCCGGAAGACTCCTTTATATAATTGTTCTTTTTCAATGTTTTGCTCACTCATATTTCTATAGTAACATTTTTCTCCGGAGAACAACAGATATATTTTTCGGACGAGCTGCATAAAATGAAGTTAGAGCCAAAATGAGAATTGGGGAAAGGAACAAAGCCTGTATGTATAAAAGAGCATTAAGCGGACTACTTGTAATAAATCTGATATTTCTGATCGGTGTTTTAAGTCTCTGCCGCATGGAAGAAATCTGTAGGAAATTGCAGCAGACGGTGTCGGAGGTACATATGGAAGAAAGCCTGCTGGCGGACAAGGAAAGCATCATGATGGGGATTGCTTCCCGGACTTCTTCCGGACAGAGAGTAGTGGATTGCAGTGAATTACAGCGGGAGAGTAAGTACCAGCTGGAACAGGCGGATCTGGAAGTGCTGCTTCGGATCGTGGAAGCGGAAGCCGGGTGCGAAGACGAGGATGGGAAGCTGTTGGTGGCCAATGTGATCCTGAACCGTCTGAATTCCGAAAAATTTCCGGACAGCATTACGGAGATCGTATTCCAGCGGGAAAACGGGGTGTCACAGTTTTCTCCCATTGCCGACGGCAGTTATTACAAAGTAAGTGTCAGTGAAGAGACGGTAGAAGCTGTCGGACGGGCTCTGGCGGGCGAGGACATTTCCAGGGGAGCATTGTATTTTGCCGCCAGAAAATATGCCGACAGTGAAAGTATGCGCTGGTTTGATGAAAAATTGACGCTATTATTCCGACATGGCGGACATGAATTTTTTTCGGATAAAAAAGCGCTTCAATGATTCACCTTGCAACAGTGTTTAAAGTATGCTATACTTTTCGAAAATATAGATGGAGATGCTAGGGAGATATTCCAGCATACATTCATACATAGACACGGAGGAGAGGAAATGGAAGTAATTTATCGCAGCACACGCAGCAACAGCGAACCGGTAACCGCATCCCAGGCAATTCTGAAGGGATTATCCGATGACGGAGGACTGTTTGTACCGGATCATATTCCTGCATTGGACAAGAGTCTTTCAGAACTGGCTGGAATGAGTTATCAGCAGGTAGCTTATGAAGTTATGAAATTATTCCTGACAGACTTTACCGAGGAAGAACTGAAAAATTGTATCAACAACGCTTATGATTCCAAGTTTGATACGGAGAAGATCGCTCCTCTGGTACAGGCGGATGATGCTTATTATCTGGAATTGTTCCATGGTTCTACCATTGCGTTCAAGGATATGGCACTTTCCATTTTACCTCACCTGATGATCACTTCCGCCCGTAAGAATAATATCAAGAATGAGATCGTGATCCTGACTGCTACTTCCGGTGATACCGGTAAGGCAGCTCTGGCAGGCTTTGCCGATGTCAAGGGTACCCGGATCATCGTATTTTACCCGAAGAACGGTGTCAGCCCGATTCAGGAGAAGCAGATGGTGACCCAGAAGGGTGCCAATACTTTTGTGGTAGGCATTCACGGTAATTTCGATGATGCCCAGACCGGTGTGAAGAAGATTTTCTCCGACAAGGAACTGGCAAAAGAAATGGATGAGAAGGGCTTCCAGTTTTCCTCTGCGAACTCCATTAACATTGGACGTCTGGTACCTCAGATTTGTTATTATGTTTATGCGTATGCACAATTATTAAAAGATGGTAAGATCACAGAGGGTGAGAAGATCAATGTTGTGGTTCCCACCGGCAACTTCGGTAATATTCTGGCTGCATTTTATGCGAAGAATATGGGACTGCCCATCGATAAGCTGATCTGTGCTTCCAATGACAATAAGGTATTGTATGATTTCTTCCGCACCGGCACCTATGACCGCAACAGAGAATTCGTACTGACCACTTCACCGTCCATGGATATTCTGATCTCCAGCAATCTGGAGCGTCTGATCTACCGTATTGCAGGCAATGATGCAGACAAGAACCGTGAGCTGATGAGCGCTCTGTCCGGCAACGGCAAATACGAGATCACCGAAGAGATGAAGGCACAGCTGGCTGACTTCTACGGCAACTTTGCAAGCGAAGCGGAGACCGCCGCAGAGATCCGCCGTCTGTATGAAAAATGCGGTTATGTCATCGATACCCATACCGCAGTAGCTTCCGCAGTGTACGGCAAGTATGTGGTTGAGACCGGAGATCACAAGACCACCGTGATCGCTTCCACCGCAAGCCCCTTCAAGTTCACCAGAAGCGTTATGGATGCCATTGACATCAAGTATGATGCCATGGGTGACTTTGAACTGGTGGATGAACTGTCTAAGATCGCCAAGGTGAAAGTACCCAATGCCATCGAAGAAATCCGTACCGCACCGGTGCTGCACGATACCCAGTGTGACGTGGACAAGATGAAAGACACGGTGAAGAGTTTTCTTGGAATGTAGTTAAGAATTAAATATTAGTGAGATACCGCCCAAGTCACGTCAACGGCTTTCTGGGCGGTATTGTTTTTGTGTAAAAACTTTATCCTTTATCTTGCGGGGGTTCTTTGCTATAATAGGTAAGGTTAGCAGACTGTAACAATAATATGAAAATAGATACCGGAAGGAGAACAACATGACTGCAAAAGAAATGCTTGGAAAAGTGGATCATACCCAGTTGAAAGCCTTTGCTACCTGGGAGGACATCCAGAAATTATGCGATGAGGCGATTCAGTATCATACCGCCAGCGTATGTGTGCCCCCTTGCTATATCAAGAGAATCCATGACACTTACGGAGACAAAATCAATATCTGTACCGTAGTAGGATTCCCCTTAGGATACAGTGTGACGGAAGCCAAGGTGGCCGAGGTGCGTAAGGCACTGGAGGATGGTTGCAACGAGATCGATATGGTAGTGAATATCAGCGATGTGAAGAACGGGTTGCTTGACAAGGTGGAGGAAGAGATCCGTACACTGAAGAAAGAGTGCGGACATCATATCCTCAAGGTGATCATTGAGACCTGTTATCTGACCGAGGAAGAGAAGATCGCCATGTGTAAGGCAGTGACCAATGCCGGAGCGGACTTTATCAAGACTTCCACCGGCTTCGGAACCGGCGGCGCCACAAAGGAGGATGTGGAACTGTTCAAGAAATACATTGGCCCTAACGTAAAGATCAAAGCGGCAGGCGGCGTATCCAGCATGGAAGATCTGGAAATGTTCTTAGGACTTGGCTGTGAAAGAATCGGTACTTCCAGAGCTGTAGGACTCTGCAAGGGTGAACTTACGGAAGGGTATTGATTAACTGATATATAGAATGGAGATAACATGGAAAACAAAGTGATTCAGGACAGACTTGCACTTCTTCGGAAGAAGATGCAGGAAGAGGGCATTGATTTCTATATGATGCCCACAGCGGATTTTCATAATTCCGAATATGTAAACGATTATTTTAAAGTAAGAGAATATTTCTGCAATTTTACCGGTTCCAACGGCACACTGGTAGTCTGGAAAGACGGCGCGGGACTGTGGACTGACGGCAGATATTTCATCCAGGCAGAAGCAGAATTGGAGGGAACGACCGTAGAACTGTTCCGTATGTTACAGGAGGGAGTTCCCACCATCGAGGAATTCCTGGAGCAGAACATGCAGCAGGGACAGACTTTAGGATTTGATGGCAGAGTTATCGCTGCCATGGACGGCAAAAAATACGAAAAGGTACTGGAAAAGAAGCAGATCCGCATCGCTTATGAGAAGGATCTGGCAGAGAGCATCTGGACAGACAGACCGGATTTTCCTGCCGGAAAAGTAACTGTACTGGATGAGAAAATCGCCGGTAAGAGCGTAGAGGAAAAACTGACAGAGACCAGAGAAAAGATGGCGAAGGACGGTGCCAATGCACTGCTTCTGACCAAACTGGATGATCTGATGTGGCTCTTCAATATCCGCGGTTGTGATGTGGAATGCAATCCGGTAGCAATGTCCTATGCCTATATTACAGAAGAGTCCGCAACTCTGTTTATCCAGCAGAAAGCACTGGATGCACAGGTGACGGAATACCTAGCAGCTCATCGTATCGAGGTAAAGGAATACGACACCGTCGTAGATTTCCTGAAGGCACTCCCTGCGGGCAATGCGATCCTCGTGGACAACAGATATTGCAGCTATACTTTATACAAGACATTGCAGAAGAATCAGAAGTTAGTAGAGGGCAAGAACCCCACCGAACTGTTAAAGGCCATTAAGAATCCGGTAGAGCTTGCGAGAATGCAGGAGATCTTTTTAAAGGACAGCGTGGCCGTAACGAAATTTATCTACTGGTTGAAGACCCATGTGGGCAAAGAGAAGATCACTGAGGTGACCGCAGCGGACTATCTGGAACAGAAGAGAAGAGAGATCCCGGAATTCTTAGATCTGTCCTTCCCGACCATCGCAGGTTACAAGTCCAATGCAGCCATGATGCATTACGAAGCAACCCCGGACAACTGTGCGACTCTGGAGCCGGAAGGAATGCTTCTGGTAGATTCCGGCGGACAGTATCTGGGAGGTACCACCGATGTGACCAGAACCATCGTTTTAGGTCCCATTTCCGAAGAAATCAAAAAGCATTACACCATGGTAGCAGCGGCAGTGATGCAGCTGACCCATGCCCACTGGCTCTACGGCTGTACCGGACGTAATCTGGACATTCTGGCAAGACAGCCTATCTGGGATATGGACATTGATTACCAGTGCGGTACCGGACACGGCGTAGGTTATATTCTGAATGTGCACGAAGGTCCCCAGAACATGCGCTGGAGATTCACCGGAGGTATGGTGGAGGCAGTGTTTGAGGATGGTATGGATATCACCAATGAGCCCGGCATCTATATTCAGGGCAGCCACGGTATCCGCATCGAGAATGTTATGGTGGCGAAAAATGATGTGAAGAACGAGTATGGTCAGTTCATGCATTTCGAGACCCTGACATGGGTACCCATCGACAGAGAAGCCATTGATGAAAAGTATCTGAACGATACCCAGAAAAAGTATCTGCACGAGTATCAGAAGACTGTATACGAGAAGATTTCTCCCTATCTGAATGAGGAAGAAAAAGAGTGGCTGGCCAAGGAAACCAGGGTAAAGTAAAGAGAATATAAAATCAGTATAAAATTTTTAGCGGTTTCTTGACTTTTTTACTGGGGTTTGAGATAATACAGACAATGTGGCAGAAGATAAAGACACACATAAATTTAAAGGAAAGAGGTTAATGTAAGATGGCAGAGATCAATTTAAGCAAGTACGGCATCACCGGAACCACAGAAATCGTTCACAATCCTTCTTATGAAGAATTATTCAAAGAAGAGATGAAGCCTGAACTGAAAGGCTACGAGAAAGGTCAGGAGACCGAACTCGGTGCGGTAAATGTTATGACCGGTATATATACAGGACGTTCTCCCAAAGATAAGTTCATCGTTGAAGATGAAAACTCCAAGAACACTGTATGGTGGACTTCCGATGAGTACAAGAACGACAACCATCGTATGTCTCAGGAAACATGGGCTGCTGTAAAGGATATCGCTAAGAAGGAACTGTCCAACAAGAGACTGTTCGTTGTAGATGCATTCTGCGGTGCTAATAAGGACACCCGCATGGCTATCCGTTTCATCGTTGAGGTAGCTTGGCAGGCTCATTTCGTAACCAACATGTTCATCAAACCCACCGAGGAAGAGCTGAAGAACTTCGAGCCCGATTTCGTAGTTTACAACGCATCCAAGGCTAAGGTTGAGAATTACAAGGAGCTGGGTCTGAACTCCGAGACTTGTGTAGCATTTAATATCACCAGCCGCGAGCAGGTTATTGTTAACACATGGTACGGCGGAGAGATGAAGAAGGGTATGTTCTCCATGATGAACTACTACCTGCCTCTGAAGGGCATTGCTTCCATGCACTGCTCCGCAAACACCGATATGAACGGTGAGAACACCGCAATCTTCTTCGGTCTGTCCGGAACCGGTAAGACCACTCTGTCTACCGATCCTAAGCGTCTGCTGATCGGTGATGACGAGCACGGCTGGGATGACAACGGCGTATTCAACTTCGAAGGTGGATGCTACGCTAAGGTTATCAACCTGGACAAGGATTCCGAGCCCGACATCTACAACGCAATCAAGAGAGATGCTCTGCTTGAGAACGTAACCGTTGATGCTGACGGCAAGATTGATTTCAACGATAAGAGCGTTACCGAGAATACTCGTGTATCTTATCCTATCAACCATATTAAGAATATCGTACGTCCTATTTCTTCCGCACCCGCAGCTAAGAACGTAATCTTCCTGTCTGCTGATGCATTCGGTGTACTGCCTCCTGTATCTATTCTGACTCCGGAGCAGACCCAGTACTACTTCCTGTCCGGTTTCACAGCTAAGTTAGCTGGTACCGAGCGTGGTATTACCGAGCCTACCCCTACCTTCTCTGCTTGCTTCGGTCAGGCATTCCTGGAGCTGCATCCTACCAAGTATGCAGAAGAGCTGGTTAAGAAGATGGAGAAGAACGGTGCTAAGGCATACCTTGTAAATACCGGATGGAACGGAACCGGCAAGCGTATCTCCATTAAGGATACCCGTGGTATCATCGATGCTATTCTGGATGGCGCTATCAAGACCGCTCCTACCAAGAAGATCCCTTACTTCGATTTCGAAGTTCCTACCGAGTTAACTGGTGTTGACACCGGTATTCTGGATCCCAGAGATACCTACGCTGATCCTTCCCAGTGGGAAGAGAAGGCAAAGGATCTGGCTCAGAGATTCATCAAGAACTTCGCTAAATACGAAGGAAATGATGCAGGTAAGGCTCTTGTTGCTGCTGGTCCTCAGCTGTAATCTTACTTTACAGACAAATGCAAATATGGAAGGCTGTCTCTTCGGAGACAGCCTTTTTGCAGATAATAATATTGGTAAAAATTTCAGTTGTAAAATGGATCTCAACTCGCTATAATATACTTAACCTGAGATGTACGATAACTCTTACCAGTTTTGAACCTACATTTACTTTAAACGGGATTCCTATATTGCCAAGTGGCTGTCAAGCCCTCACTCCGCAAGGAGGATTGGAAGGGAAGGCAAAAGGTTGGTTGCGGTTACCCACCTAGCATTGCTAGGAGTCAAAAGGTAAGAGGCGGCATTTTGGGGATAACAATACAAAAGAGAGAGCAGTCCTTTGGGACTGCTCTTTTAAAGTCATAAAACAGATTCTGAATAGGCGGGAAATGATTTGAAGAAAAACAGACTGCTTGAGAATTATTATAAACTTTCCAGAGAACAGAGAATACAGTGGAAGAAATACCTGTGTGTGTTAGGTACGGCATTTCTTCTTTTTTTACTTCTGATAAATTTGTTACATAGCTGCGGTCGGGAGGAGCCGGGGGCACCGGAGACAGAAGAGGCCCTGCCTCAGCATATTCCAGTAGTACGGGAATTGAAAAACGTCTGGATCATGGAGGCGGAAGCTGGGCAGATCACTTTATTCTGTGACGGAGTAAGAGAGACCTATGATCTGGATACAGAGGCGAATGAGGCAGGCAGGCTGCCGACAGCGGACCAGATGCGGGAACAGCTGGCAGATGTGGAACTTACGGATGACCTCGTGAGTGCCGTTATCCTGAAAACAGAGAAGTTCACAGGCCGGGTGCTGTCGGCAGATGAAAGCGGTATCGAGATCGAGGGCAGGGGCCGGATCCCGTTGGCTGAGGATTACAAAGGGTATCGCCTGTACCGGGAGCTTACCATGTGTACCACTGAAGATCTGCGATTCGGCTATATGGATGCGGACTTTATTCGTGAAAATGACGAGATCTGCGGTATCCTGCTGGCCAGAGAAGATAACATGGACAAAATCCGGGTATTGATCAAAACTTCGGATTTTTCGGATGTTTTGCACCAGACGGTGACACTGACGGCGGAAAGTGATTTTCTACTACAGTACGGAACCGGTGAGGAAATGCAGGAAGAATTGTTTTCCAGGGGAGACGAGGTGACCATTGACACGGACAGCGATTATTTCGTGGGAGAACGGATCCGTATAGTACCGACAGTGCTGACCGGCCGGGTACGGCTGATCAATGTGAATCGAAGTCAGGGAACACCTTCTTACAGAGGGCATATAGAGCTGCTGCGGACCGCAGACGGAATTGCAGTGGTAAATGAGCTTCCGCTGGAAGAATATCTCTACAGTGTAGTGCCAAGTGAGATGCCGGCATCCTACCCGCTGGAAGCCCTGAAAGCACAGGCTATCTGTGCCAGAACCTATGCCTACGGACATATGCTGCGGGCGGGCTATCCCCGGTACGGCGCCCATGTGGACGACAGCACTTCCTATCAGGTCTACAATAATATCACAGAAGCTGACAGTGCTACCACGGCGGTGAAGGAGACCTACGGACAGATGATCCTGACAGATGAAGGAACGGTGGCGAACACTTATTATTACTCTACCTCCTGTGGCGTGGGAACTACGGCAAATGTATGGAAGACAGCGGAGGCGGAGGCACTTGATTATCTGAAGAGCAGCCGGCTGAATCCGGAGAGCCTGATGCAGACGGACGGTGGGGTAATCGCGGCAGACACCAATGAGGTAAACGGAGATGCAGGTCCAGAGGATCTGAGGGAAGAAGAGGCTTTCCGGGATTTTATCACGGAGACACATGCGGAAGATTATGAAGCGCAGGAAGGCTGGTACCGTTGGACATATACGGTAAAAGAGATTGATGTGGATCGGATAGTGGAGACGCTGAAGAAACGTTATGAAGCCAATGGAAAGTTAATATTGACCCTGAAGGACGATGACTATGTCAGTCAAAATATAAAAGCTTTTTCAAAAGTAAACGATATCTCCGTTGTAAAACGTGGCCCCGGTGGTGTGGCAGACGAAATGGTCATTGTCACGGACAAAGGAACCTTTAAGGTGATCTCGGAATATAATATCAGAGCAGTACTTTGTGACGGGGTTACGAAGGTGGTAAGGCAGGATGGTAGTGAGGTGGCCATGCCGAATCTCCTTCCCAGTGCATTTTTTGTGATTGAACCTAGCCATGATAAGAAAAATGTGGTAGGATATAACATTATCGGCGGTGGATTCGGCCATGGCGTGGGAATGAGCCAGAACGGTGCCAAAAATATGGCACTACAGGGGCTTGGCGCGGAACAGATCCTTAACTTTTTCTATGAAGGATGCGAGATATGCTCAGGACAATAATCAGCATCTGGCGTGATTTTTCCAGCCAGATGAAAAAACAGAATATCAGCGCTTATGCATCGAGTACAGCCTTTTTCCTGTTTTTGTCGGTGATTCCGATGCTGATGGTAGTCTGTGCGGTGATTCCTTATACCCCGGTGACGGAGCAGAATCTGGTCACGGCGCTGACGGATGTGACGCCGGATATTGCAGATGCCATGGTGGAGAGTCTGGTCGTTGATGTGTATGAGAGTTCTGTGGGAATTCTGCCGGTGGCTCTGATCGCTATGGTCTGGTCGGCGGCGAAGGGTGTCATGGCACTGATGCGGGGATTAAATGCGGTCAATGGTGTGGACGAGAAGCGTAATTACTTCGTGATCCGTTTTATTGCAAGCTTTTATACGTTGATCATGCTTGTAGTGTTGATTTTGTCACTGTTTTTCATGGTATTTGGTAATCAGCTGGTGGATATTGCATTACATAGGATTCCGCAGCTGCAGATGTTTGTGAGTCTCCTGATGAATTTCCGCTTTCTGTTCGTATGGGCGGTGCTGATTCTTTTGTTTGGCCTGATTTATACATATATCCCGGACACAAAGCTGAAATTCACGGAACAGGTTCCGGGAGCCTGCTTTGCTGCGGTAGTATGGAGTATATTTTCCTGGGGATTTTCCATGTATGTGTCCTATGGAAATGGGTATAGTATTTACGGAAGTCTGACCATTATTGTGATCATTATGTTGTGGATGTATTTCTGCATGTATATCATTCTGATCGGTGCTTATCTGAACCGTTATTTCCGTCCGGTGAACCGGGTACTGGTGAATCATGCCAGCAGTAAGAGCGAACTGGCAAGAGAGAACCGTAGACGCATCCGGGAGATCAAGAAGATCCAGCGCAGAAAAAAACATTATACGGAGATCGACAGGGATCCTAAGGGGCAGGATGAAAATCTGACAGACAGGAATTGAACTGCGGACGCAAATGTAGTACACTGATACGGAGAGGGCGAGGAACCTCTCCTGTTATGATTATAGTAAAAGAGTATCCGGAAGACGGATGCGGAAATGAGGATAAATATGGAAAAGAAAAACACCTGGGAGACCTATTCTTCCAAACAGTTAAAAGAGTTGGAGAAAATAAACGCACAGTATCGTGATTTCTTAGACAACGGTAAGACCGAGAGAGAGTGCATTGACACCATTGTCAATACTATTGAGAAGTCCGGTTACCGTGAACTGGAGAGTCTGATCAAAGAGGGCGCTGCTCTTAAAACCGGAGATAAGGTATACAGCGTATGGATGAACAAATCCATCGCCATGTTCCAGATCGGACGTAAGCCCATGACAGATGGTATGAACATCCTCGGAGCCCATATCGACAGCCCCAGACTGGATGTAAAGCAGAATCCCCTGTATGAGGATGGTGGATTCGCTTATCTGGACACCCATTATTACGGTGGCGTGAAGAAGTACCAGTGGGTGACCATTCCACTGGCAATCCACGGAGTCATCGTGAAAAAGGACGGCACCTGTGTAGAAATCAATATCGGTGAGAACGAGGATGATCCTGTATTCTTCGTATCCGATCTGTTGATCCATCTGGCACAGGAGCAGCTGGAGAAAAAGGCAGCAAAGGTTATCGAGGGTGAAGCTCTGGATATCATCGTAGGCAACAAGCCTCTGCTGATCGATAAGAAAGATAAGAAGAAGGACGAGAAAGAAGCCGGAAAAGAAGCAGTAAAGGCAGGTGTTCTGGATATTCTGAAAGAGACCTACGATATTCATGAAGAGGATTTCGTTTCCGCAGAGCTGGAGATCGTTCCTGCAGGAAAAGCAAGAGAAGCAGGCTTTGACCGCAGCATGACACTGGCTTACGGTCAGGATGACAGGGTCTGTGCTTACACTTCCATGCAGGCAATGCTGGACAGCGATGTGACCGACCGTACCATGTGCTGTATCCTGGTGGATAAGGAAGAAATCGGCTCCGTAGGTGCTACCGGCATGCAGTCTCATTTCTTTGAAAATGCCGTGGCAGAGGTGATGAATCTGGCAGGCGAATACAGCGAACTGAACGTGAGAAGATGCCTGGCACATAGCTGTATGCTGTCTTCCGATGTCAGCAGTGCTTTTGATCCTACCTATGCGTCCAGCTTCGATAAAAAGAACGTGGCATACTTAGGCGGCGGTATGGTCATCAACAAATTCACCGGAGCCAGAGGCAAGTCCGGTTCTAACGATGCCAATGCGGAGTATCTGGCACATTTGCGCCATATCTTCGACAAAGCAGAGGTGAACTTCCAGACTGCAGAGCTTGGTAAGGTCGATTTGGGCGGCGGTGGAACCATCGCATATATTCTGGCACTGTATGGCATGAATGTCATCGACAGTGGTGTGGCAGTGCTGAACATGCATGCACCCTGGGAAGCTACCAGCAAGGCCGATGTATATGAGGCATATCGCGGATATAAAGCATTTGTGGAAGGAGCGAGCCTGTAATGGCAGAGACGACCGAACTGAAAAAATCCGATTTTTACTTTGATCTTCCCCAGGAGCTGATCGCACAGGACCCGCTTGAGGATCGTTCTTCCTCCAGACTGCTGGTACTGGATAAAAATACGGGAGAGATCTCTCATCACATTTTTCGGGATATTATCGACTATCTGCATCCCGGAGACTGTCTGGTGTTAAACAACACCAAGGTGATTCCAGCGAGACTTTTGGGAGAACGGGAAGGTACCGGCGGACATGTGGAAGTCCTTCTATTAAAACGAAAAGAAGCGGATGTCTGGGAGACTCTGGTAAAGCCCGGCAGGAAATGCAAGCCCGGTCAGCGCCTGACCTTCGGGGATGGACTATTAAAGGCAGAAGTCCTGGAGACTGTGGAAGAAGGTAATCGTCTGATACGTTTTGAATATGAGGGTATTTTTGAAGAAGTGCTGGACAAGCTGGGAGAGATGCCCCTGCCTCCTTACATAACCCATAAGCTGAAGGATAAGAATCGTTATCAGACCGTTTATGCCAAATATGAAGGCTCCGCAGCAGCACCTACGGCGGGATTGCATTTTACGCAGGAATTGTTGCAGCAGATTGCGGACAAAGGCATTAAGATCGCTTATGTGACATTGCATGTGGGACTGGGAACTTTCCGGCCGGTAAAGGAAGAGAACGTACTGGAGCATCATATGCATTCTGAGTACTATCAGGTGACAGAGGAAGCTGCGAACACCATCAATGAGACGAAGAAAAATGGAGGGCGTGTGATTTGCGTGGGTACCACCAGTTGCCGTACCGTGGAGAGCGCAGCGGACGAGCAGGGCATGGTACAGCCCGGCTGTGACAATACCGAGATATTCATTTATCCCGGATATCGTTTCAAGGTGCTGGATGCACTGATCACGAATTTCCATCTGCCGGAGTCCACACTGGTAATGTTGGTATCGGCACTTGCGGGAAGAGAACATATCCTGCACGCCTACGAAGAAGCAATCCGTGAAAGATACAGATTTTTCAGCTTTGGAGACGCCATGTTCATCGCCGACTTAAAAGGAGGAAAATAATGGAAGAAAGAAGACGAAGCAAGCGTACAGAAATGAGTTCCACCCTGATGGTAAAGCGCCTGGACCAGGGAGACATGCAGGAAGTCAGCATAGACATCGTAGATGTATCTCCCAACGGAGTGGGCTTTTTGTGCAAGGAAGTGTTAAGTATCGGTGCGGTGTATGAATCGAAACTGAGGATTTGGACGCATGAAGTGCTGCATGCGTTCTTACAGATCGTCAGGATCGAAATGAAGGGAGATTCTTATACGTACGGGGCTGTCTTCATCGGAATGTCGGAGAGTGATGCGGCAAGAATCCGCGTATACCAGACGATTAATGACGATGAAAAACAATAAGAAAAAAATAGCAGTCAGTGTTGTGGCTGCTATTTTACTTGTACTGTTATATCTGTTGATTTTCGCTTTTTCTGGTCAGGACGGTGAAAAATCCGGCTCACTGAGTTCTATGATCTCGGAAAAATGTGCGGAGCTTCTGAATGCTATTTCCGGGAAACACTGGACACAGAATGTGATCGACAGTATGGCAGCTTATTTTGAACATCCAATCCGTAAACTGGCTCATTTTTCTGAGTATGCCTGCATGGGAGTGCTGCTGTACGGTGTGTGGAGACCCTGGAAGAAGAGGAACCGGAAACTGTATCTGCTGATCGTACTCTGGGTGTTTGTCTCCGCCGGAGCGGACGAGTTCCATCAGTTATTTGTCCCAGGACGCTATGGGTGTTTTGCGGATGTGGTGCTGGATACCTGTGGCGGTGCGTTTGGACTGCTCGTATGTGGCTGTGTGGAGAAAATAGTGCGGCGAAGGAAACAGAAGCGGAAAGATAAGGAAAAAGAGATCACTTTGTAGGTGATCTCTTTTTGTGTAGTGCGATGAGCCAGATACAGGGTTTCTACTTCCTGTTGTGCAGACTGTAGCCCTTTTCGCAAAGGATCTTTGTGGATCTCTCGATGGCTTCTTCCTGATAGAATTCAATGCGCAGAACGCCGCCTTCGTACTCTCGGTTATGGACGATGCCGATGTTTTTGATACTGATATTTTTCAGGGCAAGAATCGTAGCCACGGCGGCAATCTCACCGGGTTCGTCGGCAATGTCAATGGTGATTGCATAAGAAGATTTTAACGGGCCGCTGGCAGTGTTGATGAAGGAATCCCGGTAGATTCTGGCACTGTCGAACAGTTCATACAGGTCATCACCGCTTTTGGCATTTAATTCCTGCTGGATCCCCTGCAGGGAAGCAATGTAGGAGGACAACAGTGTCGAGATATTTTCTGTATTGGTCAGGCAGATCTGCTGCCATACCGTAGCGGAAGAAGAGGCAATTCTGGTAATGTCCTTGAAACCTCCGGCAGCGATCATCTTCATCAGTCCGTCCGCAGAATCCTTGTCCCGCACCAGATTTACCAGAGATGCGGCAATGATATGGGGGAGATGACTGACAGCTGCAGTAACGTAATCATGCTGTGCCGGCTCCAGAATCATAGGGATGGCACCCAGCTGCTGTACAAGATTTTTATAATCCGTGACTTTGTTTTCCGGAACGGAATCCGTGGGCGTGAGAATGTAATAGGCATTCTCCAAAAGAACGGCCTTGGAATTGATAAAGCCTATACGGTCACTTCCGGCCATGGGATGACCGCCGATAAACTGTCCTTCCAGACCGGCTTTTTTGATCTCTGTATGAATCTCACTTTTGACACTTCCCACATCAGTGAGCAGGGTCTTTGGTGAGAGAATTTCTTTTACAGCTGAGAGGTTCTCGTCATTTTTCTGTACCGGAGCACAGAGGAAAAGATAATCGCAGTCGGAGAAGGAGGCATCGATCCTTGTGGTGATCACGTTGGCAACACCACACTGGGCAGCCTCCCGCAGGGTATCTGCATTGATATCGTATGCAATGATCTGAGACTGAGGGAGATTCTGACGGATCGCCCGGGCGATGGAACCGCCGATCAGACCCAGACCGATAAAACCAAATGTAAGAGTACTCATGTAGATTTCCTCGATTCTGTTGTTTGCTGCAAATAAATAGTATGACAAAGTCGGAAGATGTCCGTTTGTCCTTTAAACACTATAGCAAATTAACGTGCGAAAATCAAGAGAAGGAAATATTCTTTTCGGATTTGCTTGCAAGAGTTTTGGAAATATGGCAAGATGGAACTGTTCAAAAAGGATAAGGAGGAATTTGGTTATGCATTCACCTTTGGAAATTGCAAGAAATTATATAGAAGTCGGGATCCACAAGGTAAATCTGTCGATCTTTAAGACGATTCTGTTGGGATTTTTTGCCGGTATGTTCATCGGTTTTGCAGGAATTGCTTCGACTACGGCATCCAGCACCATCGGCATCGCATCGGTGGCGAAGCTGGTAGGCGCTGCGGTATTCCCAGCGGGTATGGCTATGGTACTGGTAGCGGGCAGCGAGCTATTCACCGGCAACAATCTGATCATACTGGCAGTGCTGGAGAAGAAAGTCACGGTATGGAAGATGCTGAAAAACTGGCTGTTTGTTTACCTCGGCAACTTCCTCGGTGCGGCTTTTGTGGCAGTACTGGTAGTGGTGGGACGGACACCGGATCTTTTCGGAGAGCAGCTGGCACAGGCCATTGTTAATGCCGCGGCATCCCGGACGAATTTAAGTGTGGGTGAGGCTTTCGTAAGAGGTATCCTGTGTAATATTCTGGTGTGCATCGCGGTATGGATGTCCTTTGCTGCGAAGCGGGTCTCCGGCAAGCTTCTGACCAGTTACTGGCCCGTGATGCTATTTGTATTATGCGGCTTCGAGCACAGTATCGCAGATATGTATTTCGGTGTATGTGGTCTTCTGACAGCGCAGGTCTACGGCATTGCAGCAGAGAGCCTGACCTGGTTCAATTTCCTCGTAAAAGCCCTGCTGCCTATTACCCTTGGCAACATCGTTGGTGGTGCAGGGATCGTAGGATGTGGCTACTGGCTGGCATACCTCCACAGAACCCCGTACTCTGCAGATACTACAGTTGCCGAGCAGGAAGAGATTGATATTGCGGAAGAGTACTAAATTGAAAGTTAGTGAAATAATCCCGTAGCCCTTGGCAGGGTATAAGAAACGCGGCACGCTCGTACTTTAGTACGATGCGCTCCTGTCGCAGAGCGTAGCGGTACATAAGCGGTCACAATACGACCGCAATGCGTCCCTTGGGAAGCTATGGTACCGATGTCTGCTTACGGCACTGCTTATTCTTAT
>NZ_QUIU01000001.1:0-31258 GCF_003480225.1 Clostridium sp. AM34-9AC | reverse complement strand
GACGTCTGCTTACGGCACTGCTTATTCTTATACCCAGCCGGGGCTACTGTTTTTTTAAAACTTTCCAAAATGCAGAACGCCCATGGCGGACGGAATGTCCTTCCGAGGATGTTTGTCGGGAGGTGGTGATATTTTCTCGAAAAGTGTAGAAAAACAGGGTGGAGCGAACAGGACGTTCGCGACAGGCGGACGTTGCCATGGATGGCAACTGGAGCCGTGCCCGTGCGGTTTAGAACCGCTACTCACTTTTCGTCAGAAAATTCCCACCGGGAGACCTTACATCGAGGAAGGACATTCCGTCCGCCATGGGCGTTCGTGGATTTGTTTCACTAACTCTCAATTTACCTGTCTTGTCCAATTATTCATGCTGCAAAGTTCTGACAACTTACAAAAATATGAAATAATTAACAATATTTACTTGTAATAGAAGCATATATTTAGTAAAATACACGTAAGGGGTTAAAAATCCAATCCAACGGCTGGACAAAATACCCAAAATGCAGAATAAATGGAGGATGGGATATGAATATTTACACAACAGACAAGATCCGTAACGTAGTATTACTGGGCCATGGCGGCAGTGGCAAGACCAGTCTTGCAGAAGCCTTTGGTTATCTGTCCGGTATCACCTCCCGTATGGGCAAGGTAGATGACGGTAATACCCTCAGTGATTACAGTAAAGAAGAACAGAAACGTCATTTCTCTATCAGTACCTCCGTGATCCCCATTGAGTGGGAAGGATACAAGATCAATATTATTGATACACCGGGTTATTTTGATTTCGTGGGAGAAGTGGAAGAGGCAGTCAGTGCCGCAGGAGCAGCCATCATAGTAGTTAACGGCAAGTCCGGCATCGAAGTCGGCACCCAGAAGGCATGGGAGCTTTGCGAGAAATACAAGCTGCCCCGTTTTATCTATGTCTCCAACATGGACGTGGATAATGCCTCCTTCCGTCAGGTAGTGGAAGATATGACTAATCTGTACGGCAAGAAGATGGCACCGTTTCATCTGCCAATCCGTGAGAACGAGAAATTCGTAGGATACATCAATGTTATCACTGAGAGCGGTAACCGCTGGGAGGGTAAGGAAGTTGTTCCCTGTGAGGTACCGGATTACAGCCAGGCCAACCTGCAGATCTGCCGTGATACTCTGATGGAAGCCGTAGCCGAGACCAGTGAAGAATTCATGGAGCGGTATTTCGGCGGAGAGACCTTCTCTGAGGCAGAGATCCGTGCAGCACTCCGTACAAATGTCTGCGATGGCAGCATCGTTCCCATGACCATGGGTTCCAACATCCTGTGTCAGGGTATGTACACACTGTTAGATGATATTGTCAAATACATGCCCAGCCCCGAGAACAGAGAAGTGGCGGGCATCAATTTAAAGACCAATGAGATTTACCATGCGGATTACGATTTCGCCAAGGCAAAATCCGCCTATATCTGGAAGACCATAGTGGATCCTTTCATCGGAAAATACTCTCTGATCAAGGTAAACTCCGGTGTACTTAAGACCGACGACCTGCTGTACAACGTAGACCGTGACATTGAGGAAAAGATCGGCAAAATCTATGTACTGCAGGGCAATAAGCCCATTGAAGTCAGCGAACTGCATGCCGGAGATATCGGAGCACTGGCGAAACTGACCGCAGCGAGAACCGGCAACAGTCTCTCGACCAAGGCAACGACTATTAAATACGGCAAGTTCGATATTTCCACTCCCTATACCTACATGCGGTATAAGCCGAAGAACAAGGCGGATGTGGATAAGATATCCCAGGCATTGCAGAAGATGACTCATGAAGATCTGACCATCCGGGTGGTGAACGATGCGGAGAACCGCCAGACCTTACTTTACGGCATGGGTGACCAGCACCTGGATATCGTGGTCAGCCGTCTGTTAAACGAATACAAAGTAGAGATCGAGCTGTCCAGACCGAAGATCGCATACAAAGAGACTATCAAGAAACAGTCCGATGTGGAATATAAGTACAAGAAACAGTCCGGAGGACACGGTCAGTACGGTCATGTAAAAATGCGTTTTTCACCTTCCGGCGATCTGACCAAACCCTATGAGTTCGCAACAGAAGTCGTAGGTGGCGCGGTACCGAAGAATTTCTTCCCTGCGGTGGAAAAAGGTATTCAGGAATCCGTAGGCAGAGGACCTCTGGCGGCCTACCCGGTAGTCGGTGTCAAAGCGGTACTGTATGATGGATCCTATCATCCGGTAGATTCTTCGGAAATGGCATTTAAGACCGCGGCTATCCAGGCTTTCAAGAAAGGTGTCATGGAAGCAGGCCCCGTTCTGTTGGAGCCCATCATGTCCTTAAAGGTTACCGTGCCGGATGCCTATACCGGAGACATCATGGGAGATCTGAACAAGAGAAGAGGCCGGGTGCTGGGCATGACACCCATGA
The DNA here is from genome assembly GCF_003480225.1 of Clostridium sp. AM34-9AC. Lineage (NCBI taxonomy): Bacteria > Bacillati > Bacillota > Clostridia > Eubacteriales > Clostridiaceae > Clostridium > Clostridium sp. AM34-9AC. The sequence goes on along the minus strand of NZ_QUIU01000001.1, from coordinate 28,842 downwards.
GCGGCGGCAAGCAGATCATCGAAGCGGATATTCCCATGAGCGGATTATTCGGTTATTGCACAGATCTGCGTTCCATGACCGGAGGCAGAGGGGATTATTCCTATGAATTCGCTCGTTACGAGCAGGCACCTTCCGACGTACAGGAGAAGGAAGTAGCGGCCAGAGCAGCAAAGGTTGCGGAGAACAATGCAGAAGACTAACGAGTAATTACATAACATACACAACAAAAAGAGACCGGTTGGCTTTCCGGTCTCTTTTTCGGTATTGTGCAGTAAATATCATCGATATCGCTGCATCAGATTGATCAGTAATGTGATCCATGCAAACATGATTCATCACCTCTCGTATACAGCATATGCCCCGGCAGACGAAAATATGCAAAAAACCATGCGGATAGAGCCGCAGTCCTTGACAGTATCGGGAAAACACGATAAAATAATCGATAGTTTTTTAACGACTTGAGAACAAAAAATTTAAATAGAAAGCTTCTCATAGTTTAGGAGGAAATAATTATGGCAGTACCTTACAATCACAGAGAGGTAGAGAAAAAATGGCAGACTGTCTGGGATGATGAAAAAGCATTCAAGACTTCCGACGATTTCTCCAAGCCCAAATATTACGCACTGGTAGAGTTCCCTTATCCTTCAGGACAGGGATTACATGTAGGTCATCCGAGACCTTATACTGCACTGGATATCGTAGCACGTAAGCGCAGAATGCAGGGCTATAATGTGCTGTATCCCATGGGATGGGATGCATTCGGTCTCCCTACCGAGAACTACGCGATCAAGAATCATATCCATCCCAAGATCGTAACCAAGAACAACGTGGCAAGATTCAAGAATCAGCTGCATTCCTTAGGTTATTCTTTCGACTGGGACAGAGAGATCAACACCACAGATCCCGAGTATTATCACTGGACCCAGTGGATCTTCTTAAAGCTGTTCAAGGCAGGACTGGCTTACAAAACGGAGATGCCTATCAACTGGTGTACCTCCTGTAAGGTAGGTCTGGCAAATGAGGAAGTAGTGAACGGCGTCTGCGAACGTTGCGGTTCCGAAGTCATCCGTAAGGTCAAGAGCCAGTGGATGTTAAAGATCACCGAATATGCTGACAAGCTGATCCAGGGACTGGATACCGTAGATTATATCGAGCGTGTCAAAGTCTCCCAGAAGAACTGGATCGGTAAGTCCCAGGGTGCCGAGGTTGATTTCACCCTGACAGGCAAGGATGAGAAGCTGCGCATTTACACCACCAGACCGGATACTCTGTTCGGGGTTACTTACATGGTAGTATCTCCGGAGCATCCTGTTCTGGATAAATATAAAGATGAGATCAAGAACTGGGATGACATCGTGGCATATCGCGAGATGGCTGCGAAGAAGTCCGATTTTGAACGTACCGAACTGGCAAAGGATAAGACCGGTGTCTGCATTCAGGGCCTGACCGCTACCAACCCCGTGAATGGCAAGGAAATCCCTGTTTGGGTATCCGATTATGTACTGATGACTTACGGTACCGGCGCTATCATGGCAGTTCCTGCCCACGATGAGAGAGACTGGGAGTTCGCGAAGAAATTCGGTATGCCTATCATTGAAGTTGTTGCAGGAAGCCCTGTCAGCGTAGAAGAAGCTGTATATACCGATGTGGCTGACGGTACTCTCGTGAATTCCGATTTCCTGAACGGTCTGTCTGTGGCAGAAGCCAAAGAGAAGATCATGAACTATCTGGAAGAGAAGGGCATCGGTAACCGCAAGACCAATTATAAATTAAGAGACTGGGTATTCTCCAGACAGCGTTACTGGGGTGAGCCGATCCCTATCGTACATTGCGATAAGTGCGGATATGTTCCCATTGATGAGAGCGAACTTCCTCTGCAGTTACCCGATGTAGAGAGCTACATGCCTACCGATACCGGAGAATCTCCTCTGGCTGCCATGACTGACTGGGTAAATACCACCTGTCCCTGCTGTGGCGGTCCGGCAAAGAGAGAGACCGATACCATGCCTCAGTGGGCAGGTTCTTCCTGGTATTACCTGCGTTATACCGATCCTCACAATGACAAGGCACTGGCAAGTCCTGAAGCATTGAAGTACTGGCTGCCGGTTGACTGGTACAACGGCGGTATGGAACATACCACACTGCATCTGCTGTACTCCCGTTTCTGGCATAAGTTCCTGTATGATCAGGGCGTAGTACCTACTCCCGAACCTTACCAGAAGAGAACCAGCCACGGTATGATCCTTGGCTCCAACGGCGAGAAGATGTCCAAGTCCCGTGGCAACGTTGTAAACCCGGATGACATCGTACAGGATTACGGTGCAGATACTCTGCGTACCTATGAGATGTTCATCGGCGCTTTTGATCTGAGCGCTTCCTGGAGTGAGGAAGGCGTAAAGGGCTGCCGCAGATTCCTGGAGAGAGTATGGAAGTTACAGGATATTCTGACATCCGAGGAAGGCTACAGCGCAGATCTGGAGACCAAGATGCACCAGACCATCAAGAAGGTCAGCAGCGATTTCGAGAACCTGAAGTACAACACCGCCATCGCGGCTATGATGTCCCTGATCAATGAGTTCTACAAGAAGAACTCTATTACCAGAGGCGAATACAAGACACTGCTTACTCTGCTGAACCCCGTGGCTCCTCATATCACCGAGGAACTGTGGCAGACTGCCGGATTCGAAGGCAGACTGTATCAGGCAGCATGGCCTGAGTACGAGGAAGAGAAGACCGTAGAGAACGTAGTGGAGATCGGTGTTCAGGTCAACGGCAAGATGCGTGTGACTATCAATGTTTCCAAGGATGAGACCAAGGAAAACGTCATCGCTATGGCAAAAGAAGCTCTGGGTGACAAGCTGACCGGCAACATTGTAAAAGAAATCTATGTTCCCGGTAGAATCGTCAACATCGTAGCAAAATAGTTCAGCCATGGGCAAATAATAAAATAACTCCTGACAGACATTAAGTCTGCCGGGAGTTATTTTTTTGTGATCGGCTTTTCTCCAGAATATTTTCAATCTGACGAAGTTCCGATTCCGTACTGTATTTTTTGATAGCGGTGATGGCAGCCTGCATTTCCTGCGGGGTAAAAGTCAGGTGTTCCTGTTTCGCTTTACGCATGGCGGGCATGAGAAATGCCATCATTTCTTTTTGAGTTTTACCGTGCCCCTGGGCAAAAAGTTTCGAGAGAAAATCCAGTTTTTCTCTGGGGATGTCCTTCACGAGATCATCCTGCATCCAGAGGGGTGTCTTGGAATAGTCCATTTTTCTGACCTCCTGTGTCTGATTTTGCAGTGGAAAAAAGACCGGACAACATAGACGGATCCATGCCGGAGAGATCGGAGAAGCCCTCCGGGAACAATTCCTGCATGGTCTGCACCATTTCCATCATTTCCTGGAAATTATGAATATTGTCCATCATTTGTACGATTTGTTGAAGAGCTGATTTCTGAGTCTCGTCGCACAAGGGTATGAGATCATTACACAGTTCAGTGGCAGTTTCTTCGTTTGCAGAAGAGGGAGCAATGCACAGAGAAGTCTCCGGATGCCTGCGAAAAAGTGTAAGCGTGTATTGCAACTCCGACATTTTTATGTAAACAGCAAGTCCTTTCAGCAGCCGGGGATCCATATAATAAGCCAGTATTTTCAGAATCTGAATGCGGTTGGAAGTGAATAATGTGTCAAAGGCCGCCGCCTTGTCGATTCTCTTATCATCCATGTACCGATACCTTCCTGCAAAAGAGTTACTAGTATTTTATGAGAGCGGCAGCATGCTTATGCCGATCAATCACTTCGGGGTACAGAAAAGTCCGTACCCCGGAGTGATCGTGCCTACAAAGCTCCGGGAGATCCCGGAAAGCAGTATCAGAGATTAGCAACCGCAACCGTTGTTGTTACCGCAGCCACCGCCGCAGAAGCAGGACAGAAGCAGGATCCAGATCAGCCATTCACAGCAGTCATTGCCGCCGCAGCCATTGTTGTTGCCCAGCAGTCCGCAGCCGTTGTTGTTACCGCAGCCACCGCCGCAGAACAGCAGCAGGATGATCCAGATGCAGCTGTTGCCGAAGATACCGTTACCACAGTTGTTATTGCCGCAGGAATTATTGCAGCCGCAATTTGTAGCAGTTAAGTCACTCATTTTTAGTGCCTCCACATTTTATTTATGCTCTATTGTATGCGGGGGAGCCTGTCAATGTTTCCGGAAAAGACTTGCAATAATTTCTGGATATAGTAAAATATAGATATCTATATAGACATGCATAGATTGTGAAAAGACAGATTTTAAATTAAGGATAGATAGATGGCACAGAAGATATATGTGGTAGAGGGGCGAAAGTTCCGCACGGAGGCGGATTATCAGAATGCCCTGAAGGATCAGCAGGTGATCGAGAATCTTCGGGTACAGACGAAGAAGATGAGCCTGGCAGATCAGAAGAAACTGCTGGAAGTGATCCGCAGCGGCAGGTGTAGATTCCATAGTATTCTGGGACAGGATTACATGGAAGAGCTGTCGGAGGACATTCAAAGACAGGAAGGAAAAGTACCGGAAACATCTCCGGCGAAAGGACATTTTCTTCAGAAAGAAAATACAAAAACAATCGGGAAGGCCCAAACTCCCAAAAATAAAAAAGAAGCATCAAAGAAAAAAGAAACTGTAAAAAAAGAAAGTCCTGATAAAAAAGTTCCCAAAAAGAGGCCGACAACAAAAAAGAAGACTTCTGTGAAGAAGAAAGCAGAACCGCAGTTTGACGAGTCAGAGATTGACAAAATCGTTCAGGAAGAATTGAAAAAACAGGAGAAACGAAGGAAACTTCTTGTGGTCTGTTGCAGTGTGATCGCAGTGGCATGCCTTGGCTATTTCGGAATTTATAACTGGTATAACATCCGTACTGCCGATAATTACAAGCAATTAAGTGAATTGAAGGATAAAGAGCCGGAAACCGGTCAGAATCAGGATCCTGTGATCCATTACACCGCGGATGAAACGCAGAGTACGCCCCCTCCGGTACTGGATGAATATAAAAATTTATTAAATAAGAACAAAAGACTAATCGGATGGGTAAAAATTGACGATACTAATATAGATTACCCTGTAATGCAGACAACGGATAATGAATATTATCTGGATCATAATCTGAATCAGGAGTATGATAAGAACGGATCCATTTTTATGGACAAGGACTGTGATGTGCTCAAGCCCAGCACGAACTTCATTTTATATGGACATCATATGAAGAGCGGGCAGATGTTCGGAAGCTTATCTTCATACAGCGAACAGAGCTATTGTGAGAAACATCCCTACATACAGTTTGACACCATCTATGAAAAAGGCCTGTATGAGATCATGTATGTATTCAGATCCCGGGTCTATAGTGAAGATGAAATCGTATTTAAATATTATCAGTTTATAGACGCCCAGAGCGAGCAGGAATTTGACTCCTATATGAATGATATGGCAGAGATGTCATTATATGACACAGGAGTCACAGCTTCGTTCGGTGACCAGCTTTTAACACTGTCCACCTGTGATTACCAGGAGAAAAACGGCAGATTTGTAGTGGTTGCCAAAAAGGTGACGACAAAGGAGTAAAGGATGACTAAGGGTAAAAAGAAGACTAACAGAAGATTAAAAAGGACAGTAAGGAAAACCCTGGGAACATTGTTCCTGATCTCAGCGATCGTAGTGGCAGCGATTCCTACGGAAGGACTGCGTGCGGAGGAAGATGCTGTGGCACAGGCGGCAGGACATACACATGCCGCTACACATACTTCCGGCAGTGCAAAATACAAGGTATCCATCCGGAAAGATGCGTCGGAGAAGGCAGCGGATCTGAAGGCTGGAAGCAATGTCCCGACTATGGATTCATTGATTCCTGTAGTTCCTTCGGGAACAACGATCTATACCACCAGTACGAATGCTGACGGAAGCAACTATCAGTTCGCATATATGGCAGTAAACGGTGTATGGTCAGCCATTCTGCTGGGGTATAATAAGGACAATACTCTGCCGAACAATACGCTGACGATCCCTAATAAAGTAAATGCGTACATACAGCCTACCGGCAACCTTGGTACCGGTAACGGTTATGTGGCAGCCAACATAAAAGGGGAGCCACTTTATTATGAAGCAACAACGGAATACACCCGTATGGTAGATGATATAACCAAGCCAAGATATCAAGATGATGGGAAAACACCGTTGGTGGATGCTACCGGTAAGCAGTTGTATGAACAGAAGGAAGAAACTTATAAAGTAGGAGAGATAAAACCCTGTTATGCTACTGATAATGCATGGAAGGATCTGGATGTTTTAACACAGTTTTATTATTATTCCAAGGGAGCTAACGGTTCCAGCGTAAATGGTGCGGAGGACGGTAAGGGAAACGCAGCAGTATATGCCGATTATGCGATCGCAACTGACAGTGATCACCAGTGGATCAAAGATGCGGAAGTAAAATATATCGGCAACCAGTACCTGGATTCTGCATTTGATGCCCTGACAAATACAAATAAATGGAGTGTTCCAACAGACGGAGGCTATATTACAGCAGCAACTGCTTCCAAGGGTATCTTTGCACAGGCCGGTAATATCGGAACGCTGATCATCGGAGAGGATTTGGTAGGCATCGGTAACTATGCTTTTTATGAATGCACAGGTCTGAATGATGTAGAGTTTGGTAATGGTATTACCGTTATTGGCAACTATGCTTTTGCCGGATGCGGCAGTATGAGAGATGTGTCTATTCCGGAAAAATGTAATCTCGGTCAGATCGGAGACCATGCCTTTTATAACTGTACCAACCTTACAAGCTTTACTTTACCAATAAGTGTAAAGTATATCGGAGATTATGCTTTCGCAGAATGCCGTTTCTTAAGTGATTTTGAAATGTGCAATTCCGGTGACGGAACCAGTGCAAGTAATTTGAAGGAGCTGGGGTGGAATGTATTTGAAAACTGTGAGACCCTTTCTTCTCTGACCTTCCCGGAGAGTTACAATGAAGCTCTGGATATTTCAGCCTTTAAGGGATGTAAGAATCTGAGACACATTACTGCCCGCAGCAAGCAGATGACGTTTACGGAGAAAGAAGATGGGGATGTCTATTGCTTTGACTGCTTTAAGGATATGCTGTCCGGAGATCCGGTAAACGGAACCTTCTACTTTGAAAGCAGGGATGATTCCACACTGCATACCTTCACCAGAGATCATTGTTTTGCATTCAGTTATATTGATTATGATTCCGAGGCAAATCAGTATAAAAGCCTGAATAAATATGAACTTACGGTTCAGGATCTGAATGTGACAGGGGAGAAAGGAAGATCTACTTATGTAGTAAATTCCAACAATGTACTGATATCCAGTACGGTAGGAGAAAATGTATCGAGGCTAGAGATCCCGGATCCTATCGGACCTTATCATATTTATAATATTGACGCCAATACTTTTGCCAACAACTGTAATCTGACCATGGTATCACTGCCTGCCAGTGTTGTATCTGTAGGGGATAACGCTTTCAAAGGATGTCATAATCTGGCAACGGTGATCTTCAATAACAGTTCAGTGGCAATAGGAACAGATGCATTTAAAACGCAGGATTATACAGGAGCAGCGCACAGAGGCAATTGCCCTGGAAAGGTAGAAGTCGACAGTGATAATTCTCCGAAGGTAAAGCTTACCTTTGTCGGAGAAGTTTCGCCGAGCTCCACACCTTACCTGTATGCCATGAGTGAAGATGGAAGATATAATAACAGCAGTCAGCTGAAGACTTATGTCAGATATTGCAGCGGCTGGCCGACCAATCTGGTAGTACAGTACAATGAGGAAAAGGGTGTCAGCGAGCTGATCGATTTCCCTGCTTTTTCACAACTGAGCGGATATACAAATGAAACAAACTATCCTTATCTTACAGCTGCCCAGATAGAGGCGGCAAAAACTGCCTTGAGCAAATATTTGAATGGTGAGCCCAGGACGGAGGATCAGCAGCAGTTTATTGATTCCGCACTGAATGTTGTAATACCTGAAGGTATCCAGGCGATTAAGGACGGACTGTTTGTAGCTAAAGAAGATGCAGATGCTGCAAGCCTTAAGGAAGACAAGACAGTTACGATATACGGTCTGGATGCCATCGAGGTAAATGACTTTAGAAGTGCAGACGGTACCAAAGCTGCAGCACATTTGAAGGGAATTAACATTCTTGGCAATACAGCATCTATTGCAGCCAATGCTTTTGAGGGCTGTGAGAAACTGGAAACGGTCAATATCACCGGAAATATGAGCTCCATCGGGGACTATGTCTTTAAGGATTGTCCTGCCCTGAATGATGTGACATTGTCCGGAACGATCAACAGTCTGGGACTGATTCCTTTTACCGGATGTGACAAATTGAGTAATGTATCGTTCTTAGGAAACGATTATTTCAGCTGCGATAATTCCATTATTTATGGAATGAGTGGCGGTGCCAAAGCAAGGATTATTGAGTGCCTGGAAGGCAGAACCAGTAAATATGTAAAGCCTTCTGAACTGGCAGGGGTTACTTCCATTGCACCCAGAGCATTCCAGGGATGTGATGCCCTGAGAGAAATCGATCTCACGGAAAGTAAGATTACAACGGTGCCGGAATATGCCTTTGCAGATACAGCGGAAATGCGTACGATTAAGCTGCCCACTACCTGTACCACTATTGAAGATTATGCGTTCAAGAAAAGCGGTATGGAGCGGTTGGAGGCGAGTCAGTATCTGAACCTTATCGGCCAGCATGCATTTGATGATCTGCTCAAGGCAAATCCGAAACCAGAGGATGTGGTGATCTGCAGTCCGGAAAACAGTTACTTGTATAATTACGCAAAGTTAAAGGGTTTTACAGTAGATACTACTCCCTTGGTAGAGTATTTTACCGTTAACTTCAGAGACTGGAATGAAGAATTAGGCAGCTATGCTCTGGTACCTGATGCAGAGCAGAGAGTTAAGGGCGGTGAAGCTGCAACGCCTCCAACTCCGGCAGGTAAGAGTGGAGAGGTGTTCCAGTATTGGGATCCGGATCCCAGTGAAATCACAGCAGATGTTACAATTACTGCTATGTACAGCAAGGAAGATCCCGATGCCAACAAGCTGACGGTAACCTTTGAAGACTGGGATGGTACTGTCATTAAGGAAATCAAAGTGTCCTCCGGCGGCAGCATCGCAGATGCGGATCTGCCCAATACCTCCAATCTGGTGAGAGACGGTTATGTCTTCACCGGATGGGACAGAGAACTGACCAATATTACAGAGTCCTTTACCACCAGAGCAGTATACAAAGCTCTGAGTGAAGACGATATTGTCATCCGTTATATTAATAGCGTGACCAAGGAAGTATTCTATCAGACCACGATCAAGAAGGGATCTGTTGCACCCAGCATTCAGACTCCTACGGTCAGCGGATATACTTTCAAGGAATGGTTACCGGATATTGCAACGGCACTTACCGAAGATACAGATTTCTATGCGGTATATGAGGCCAGTAGTTCCAATAACGGTGGAACGACCAGCCCGGGAACCGGTACCAGTCCGAATCCCGGCACCAGCACCAGCCCGGGAACCAGTACCAGCCCCGGAACGAACGGTACGACAGCTAAGATGTATACCCTGACTGTTAAGAACGGATCCGGATCCGGAAGCTACATAGCAGGTTCACAGCCGATCATCGTAGCGAATGACCCTGCGGCAAACCAGCAGTTCAGCAGCTGGTCCATTGATCCCGGTAATACGAAGATTGCCAGCAAGGTATTGTCTGCTACAGTAATCACCATGCCGGAAGCAAATGTAACTGTAACTGCAAACTATACGGCAAAATCAAATAGTGGCAACAGAACCAGTACTTCTACCGGAAGCGGTAATTCTACGAATTCCAATTCCAACAGAAGACCGAACAGTACTACAACAGGAAATGTCTCCGGCGGCAGAACCACCGTTGTCATTGACAAGAACGGTCTGTCCAATACCGGCGTGGTATCTGCTACGGTAAACGGATCTTCCGATAACTTTGTGATCAAGATCACTGAGAGCGCATCTGCTTCCGAGGAAGTAGTAAAGGCGCTGATGGCAGAGTATGGCAACGATATTAGTGCCATCAAGTATTTCCCGATGGATATCAGTCTCTATGATTCCACCGGCAATAACAAGATCACGGATACTACAGGTTTGTCCATCAGCATTACCCTGCCGATCCCGGATTCTCTGATCACCTATGCAGGTAACAACAAGGTGGCAGGAGTGGTGAACAGTAAGTTAGACAAGCTGACACCGAAGTTCTCCACGATTTCCGGAGTATCCTGCATTACCTTTACGGCGGAGCATTTCTCACCGTATGTGATCTATGTGGATACGAACAACCTGACAGCCGGAACAATCGCAGACAGCACTCCTAAGACCGGAGATGCCATTCATCCGAAGTGGTTCCTGTCTCTGGGTCTTGCATGTCTGTCCATAGTATTCTTCATGAAGAAGGATAAGAAGACTCTGCGCAAGGCCAGAGCCTAGTGAAAATAAAGGATGGGAAGGTTTATGAATCATAAAAAGTGGGTAGTTGCATTGGCATTGATAGCTACCGCATTGATCCTGACACATCTTCCTGTGTCGGAGGCAGATGCGGCAGCGTCTGCCTCCGATTTTCAGATTGAAGGCAGTACACTGACAAAATACAGAGGAAGCGATGAACGTGTCACGATTCCCGATACAGTGGAAGTCGTGGGTGAGAGTGCTTTTGAAAATAACCAGAAGGTACAGTTTGTTGTGGTTCCCAAATCTGTGAAACGACTGGATGCCTATGTGTTCTGGGGCTGTAATAATCTGGAAGAGGTTGTACTTGGTAAAGGTCTTACCTCAGTGGATGAATATGCTTTTTCAGGATGCACCGGACTGAAACAGATCACGATCCCTGAGAATGTACAGAGTATTGATGCACAGGCATTTGCCGGATGTACGAACCTTACGGATATTTATATTCCGGACACGGTGACAAGCATCGCAGACGATGCATTCTTAAATTGTGATAACGTAACGATTCATGCGGACGAAGGCAGCGTGGCTGAAAAGTTTGCACAGAAGCTGGCAGAGCAGAAAAGTCAGAGTCCTCTGGTAACGGCAGCGCCGACGGCGACACCGGCGGCAGACGGAACTTCGGATTCACAGGCAACAACAGAGCCTGCCCCCACTGAAACGCCGACCCCTGCACCGACACCGGTGCCCGGAAATGTGCTCGGCAGTACCTTTGTCGTAGGAAATCATGCGATGGTTATGATGCTGCCTGAGGAAGAAACTGTGCAACAGGGCTATACGGAACCGGTAGCAGGACAGGAGACTGACGGTGAACCGCAGGATATCACAGCGGAAACAGAAGACGGAAAAATTCCGGAATGGAAATATTACAGGAACCAGTCGGTAGGAGCAGTGAGCATACCGGAGGGAACGACCGAAATCGGACGTTTTGCTTTTTCCAGAAGTTCTGTACAGTCGATTACTTTACCGGAAGGTGTGACCACTATTGATTATGCAGCATTTTATCACTGTGATGATCTGAGTAGTGTGATATTGCCGGATACGGTGACCCGGGTGGAAGCCAAGGCATTTACGCATACCGGATGGATGGATGATTTTGAAGAAAACAGCATGGATGATTACCTGATCAGCGGGGACATTCTGGTGGCTTACAAGGGGGATCTTCCCGAAGTGACCATACCGGATGGTGTTCGTGTGATCGCTGATGAAGTGTTCCGCAGCCATACGGAACTGAAAAAGGTGCATCTGCCTGCAAGTGTCACCAATATCGGTGACAGCGCATTCCCGGAGGGAATCGAAATTATAAATGAATAAGGGTCAGATTTTACCGACACCAGGATAAGAAACCGGCATAAGATAGAATAAGTCTTATGCCGGTTTTGTCTTATTTTACGGGGAAGGAACAAGATGCAGCGGGTAAGGGAACAGGTACAGGTGCCGGAACAATTGCATAGTGGGGCAGGACGTGTGAAATCTGTGACTGTTGCTGTGCTGGATACCGGAATTGCTTATCATCCGGATCTGGTAGGACGGCTGCTTGCTTTTTCCGACTTTGTAGAAGGCCGTTCCTTTCCGTATGACGATAATGGACACGGGACACATGTCTGCGGGATTGTATGCGGAAGCGGAGAACTGTCCGGAGGAAGATTTCGCGGAATGGCACCGGAGGCAAAGCTTGTGGTGGGAAAAGTGCTGGACAGACAGGGGGAGGGCTCCTGTGATTCCATGCAGGAAGCACTGGAATGGGTACTGCGGGTGAAAAACAGGTATGGAATCCGTGTCCTGAATATCTCTGTGGGGATCGGAGACCTGAAGGAACGTTACAAGGAGCAGATGCTGCGAAAATCTCTGGAATTGTTGTGGGATCATAATATTCTCGTGGTCTGTGCTGCAGGCAATACCGGTCCGGAGGACGGTAGTATTTCGGAGATGGCCAGTAGCAGAAAGGTTCTGACGGTGGGTTGTCATGACGGAAGATATTGTAAAAATGATCCCGGAAGGTGTGAGACGTACTCCGGCAGGGGCAGAAGATATGATGTGACCCGTAAACCGGATATTGTGGCTCCGGGGACAAGGATTCTGTCCTGTAATGCTTTCTGGCAGAACCGGAACGGCAGAATCTACAGACCCTATGTAGCAAAAAGCGGCACATCCATGGCAACACCCATTGTATCCGGGGCGGCAGCCCTTGCTATGGAAAAATATCCGGGAATTATCAATGAAGAATTTGTTCGTCTGCTGTCCCTTACAGCTACCGATCTGGGAGAGCCGTGGAACAAGCAGGGCTTCGGCATGCTTAATGTACGGAGATTATTAGAAAACAAGTAAAAGGATAAAATCACTGGGAAAAATAAAAAATATGATTAAAATAAGTCAATAAAATAAATACCAAAGATATTGACACAAATGGTATGATTGTATACAATGATACGAGAACTGCAAAATGTATTTTTACTGCGCAGAGTAAAAATTATAAAATCTTGCAGATATCGAATGTCAGGGAAGAGAGGTATACCAATGAGAGAAAGTGATGCATTTCAGAATCGTCCGGTCTCCATGAATCCGAAGAACAACCTTTTGGAGATTGAAGAGCATATGTACATACTGGATGATGTGGAGAAGCCGAACGTGTTCCGTAACATGTTCCCTTATTCCGAAATCCCCAAAATACCTTTTAATGATCGTATCGTGCCTCATAACATGCCAAAGGATATCTGGATCACAGATACTACCTTCAGAGACGGACAGCAGTCCAGAGCACCTTATACCACAGAGCAGATCGTAAAGATCTATGACTATCTGCATGAACTGGGTGGCCCCAACGGAATGATCCGTGCCAGTGAATTTTTCCTGTACAGCAAGAAGGACAGAGACGCTGTTTATAAATGTATGGAGAGGGGATACAAGTTCCCCGAAGTTACCAGCTGGATCCGTGCCAGCAAGGAGGACTTTAAGCTGGTAAAAGAGATCGGAATGAAGGAGACTGGCATTCTGGTCAGCTGTTCCGATTATCATATTTTCCTGAAATTAAAAATGACCAGAAGACAGGCCATGGATCACTATTTAAGCGTTATCCGTGACTGCCTGGAGGAGGGGATCAGCCCCAGATGTCATCTGGAGGATATCACCAGAGCGGATATCTACGGTTATGTGGTTCCGTTCTGCCTGGAACTGATGAAACTGATGAAGGAGTATCAGATCCCCATCAAGGTCCGGGCCTGCGATACCATGGGATACGGTGTCAACTATCCCGGTGCCGTTATTCCCCGTAGTGTACAGGGTATCATTTACGCAATCCATACCCACGCAGGTGTGCCGCATGAGCTGATCGAATGGCATGGTCACAATGACTTTTACAAGGCGGTGTCCAATTCCACCACAGCATGGTTGTACGGTTGTTCCGGTGTAAATACCTCACTGTTTGGTATCGGTGAGCGTACCGGTAATACACCGCTGGAGGCAATGGTATTCGAATATGCACAGTTGAAGGGTGATCTGAACGGTATGAATACCCGTGTCATCACGGAGCTGGCAGAGTACTATGAGAAGGAGATCGGCTATCAGATCCCGCCCAGAACCCCGTTTGTCGGCAAGAATTTCAACGTGACCAGAGCCGGTATCCATGCGGACGGTCTGCTTAAGAACGAAGAGATCTACAACATTTTCGATACCGAGAAATTCCTGAATCGTCCGGTATTGTGCGCTATTTCCAATACCTCCGGTCTGGCAGGTATCGCACACTGGCTGAACACCTATTATAAGTTAAAGGGAGACAAGCAGGTACAGAAGACTTCCGAACTGGTAGCGGAGATCAAAAAGTGGGTAGACGAGGAGTACGCCGGTGGACGTGTCACCGTGCTTACGGATGAAGAGATCGTGGCCTGCGTCAACCGTATCTGCCTGGAGAAGAACCTGAAGATCGGTGAGTAAGAAAATATGGCGGCATTTTTTGCTGCCCGGAAATGAGGATTATAGTGAGTAAGTATGATGTAAAGCAGGAAGTAACGGATAAGTTCTCCCTGCGGGGACGGGTATTTCACAAGCTGAGAGAGGACATCTTAAGCGGAAAATATCAGGAACATGAAGAATTGAAAGAAGTGGCCATTGGTGAGGAAATGGGAGTCAGCAGAACCCCCGTCAGAGAGGCGTTCCGGCAGCTGGAGCTGGAGGGACTGATTCAGATCATCCCGAACAAGGGAGCCTATGTTACCGGCATTACTCAGAAGGATGTGAAGGATATTTACATGATCCGTTCCCTGCTGGAAGGTCTGTGCGCCCGTTGGGCTACGGAACATATCACCAAGGAGCAGATGGAAGAGATGGAAGAGAATGTCTATCTGTCCAAGTTCCATGCCCAGAAGGGGCATCTGGAGCAGCTGGCGGAGTTAGATAATCGTTTCCATGATATTCTGTATGAGGCATGTGACAGCAAGATGCTGGAGCATCAGCTGAAGGACTTCCATCAGTATGTCCTGCGTGTCCGCAAGAAAACATTGGCCAGTGCCAACCGCGGTCCCAAATCCAATGAAGAGCATGAGCAGATCATGGAGGCCATCAAGGCAGGCAATGCCGATCTGGCAGAGCAGCTGGCACACCAGCACATGATCAACGCCTATGACAACATGGTGAAAAACGGTCTGAACGAGGCCTATGCACAGCAGGATAAGCCGCAGGAATAGGTTGCTTGTCTGTGAAAATTACTGTAGAATGTAATTATTCAGAGCCAATGGGCGAAGTAACCACATGAGCAAATAACATGCAGGCATGTTATTCGGTGAAGCCTTGCAGAAGCGATTTTGCCAATGTGGTTCTGGATAGCTATTGCAAAGTAAAAGAATAAATACCGGAAAGGAAATCATTATGGAAAAGATCAAAATGACAACCCCTCTCGTAGAGATGGACGGAGACGAAATGACCAGAATCCTCTGGCAGATGATCAAGGATGAACTGTTACTGCCTTACATCGATCTGAAGACAGAGTACTATGATCTTGGACTGGAGCATCGTAATGAGACCGATGATCAGGTAACCGTGGATTCTGCCAATGCCACATTGAAGTACGGCGTTGCTGTAAAATGTGCGACCATTACCCCCAACGCTGCCAGAATGACAGAGTATAATCTGAAGGAAATGTGGAAGAGTCCCAACGGAACCATCCGTGCGATCTTAGACGGTACTGTATTCCGTGCACCGATTCTGGTAAAGGGTATCGTTCCTTATGTCAAGAACTGGACCAAGCCCATTACCATTGCCCGTCATGCTTACGGCGATGTGTATAAAAATACTGAGATCAAGGTACCCGGCCCCGGTAAGGCAGAACTGGTATTTACTGCAGCAGACGGCACCGAGACCCGTGAACTGATCCATAATTTCGACGGAGCCGGTATCATTCAGGGTATCCACAATACCAATAAATCCATCGAGAGCTTTGCAAGAGCATGCTTCAGCTATGCGGTAGATACGAAGCAGGATCTGTGGTTCTCCACCAAGGACACCATTTCCAAAAAATACGATCATACCTTCAAGGATATTTTTCAGGAGATCTATGATAACGAGTATAAGGCTAAATTTGAGGAACTGGGCATCGAATATTTCTACACTCTGATCGATGATGCCGTAGCCCGTGTCATCCGTTCTGAGGGCGGATTCATCTGGGCATGTAAGAACTACGATGGTGATGTAATGTCCGATATGGTAGCTACCGCTTACGGCGATCTGTCCATGATGACCTCTGTACTGGTATCTCCCAGCGGCGTTTATGAGTACGAGGCTGCTCATGGAACTGTACAGCGTCATTACTACAAGCACTTAAAGGGTGAAGAGACCTCCACCAACTCCATTGCTACCATCTACGCATGGACCGGAGCTCTCAGAAAGCGCGGCGAGCTGGATCAGATCCCCGAACTGTGTAACTTCGCAGACAAGCTGGAGCAGGCATGCATTAAGACCATTGAGGATGGCAAGATGACCAAGAGCCTGTCCCTGATCTCCACTTGTGAGCATCCTGTGATCCTCAACAGCCTGGATTTCATCAAGGCCATCAGAGAGACACTGGACAGACTGCTGTAAAAATAAAATGGAAGAAATGGATGCTTCCCTGTAGGAATGGGGGCATCCGTTTTTGGTGTACACCCAAAGATCTTACCGGAGGATTACAGAAGTGAAGGATGAAAAAGAAGCTGTGTGTTCCGGAAGAACATTGACACCATTGCTACTTGGAGTGTTTTTCTGGTTCATCGGAGTGGGAGTTTTTTTAATATTGATTTCAAGCACTTCAAAGGAAGTGAAAGGCGCAGGCATTATCTTTTTCATATTATGTGGAATGGAAGGGAGCTATTTCCTTCTGTTTTGGCGCAACAAAAGAATTACTATGACGCGGGATGATATTACTTACCGTTCCATTTGGGGAAAAGAGAAAAAATACTCATGGGAAGACGTGAGATCGGTGCGTTATAAGGCGGCTGGAAGAGGGGCGTATAGAATTCTGATCCAGACAGACCGAAAGATATGTATCGAAACCGGAATGATGGAAAACAGTGAAGAGGCTGAAAAACTGATAAAGAGAAAAGGGTATTTAGGTCTCCATTAACCTTCGGTAATCAATCCGTAAAGAGATGAACATTAACGAGTGGGAAGCTTAGGCTTCCCATATTTTTTGCTCAAAATACAAAGGAGTAGTACCATGTTTACGCTGGAAGCAGAGATGATTTTAATATCGTCTCTGCTTTTTTCGTGGATTTTTTGTTAATTATCTTGGAAGAATTTGGGGCATTTTGGCGAGGAACAGTTGCGGGGGATCGGGGATACAGGTACAATAGAAGGAAAGGAATCGGCAAACGATAAAAGCGTGCGAAAGGGGAAGAAGATGGATTTAATACGGAATAAAAAAAGGCTGTTTGATGAAATAAAATATTATTGTGAAGAAAATAAACTGGATCAGAGGATGTTCCTTCGGCAGGAGATTCTTCGGGAGGATATAGAGAATCAGTTATGCCTTATCGCAGACGAAATGGAGAAAAGGATTGCGAATGAGCGTGAAAAAAATTATATAAATGAATTAACAGAAAGTGAGTTCATGACTTTTTGCTGTATTTGCATGGAATGTATTTCTCCGCAAACTGTAATTGAAGAAAAGTGGGAAAAATTACTGGAACACAAACATTTTTGCTATGCGCTTTTTGCAGTTATTGACAAAGAACAGGACGTTGATACTCTGAAAACGATACCTCGGGCAATGTATAGAACAGCGTATTTGTCTATGACAGAACTTTATTATTATTTTTACGGCAGATTTAATGATAATGAAACAGCTATTAAATTGCTTTGCAGATATTACAAAACCGAAATGCGTCTTGATTCGGACGAACGGCAGTATATTGCTGATGCACTGATTGGTCATATTAAAAACGCCGGAGATCAAAATGATTTTGGGTATGCATATAACGGTCTTGAAATGATAGAAAAAAATATACATTATCTGCCGAGGAATATCATCCAAAGAATATTGGAGAAATATACATGCAATGAAGTAGATATGAATTCCATCCACCGCAAACAGGTCTATACGATTATTAAGGGCTTCTTCCAGAATAATGAGGCAGAAAGATTGCAGAAACAATTTCTTTATCTGGACAGCGTAATCATTATGGGGATGCTGAAAGATATCTATAGCGAAGATCGTAGTAATCACGGCCAACCGGCTATTAACTTTTATGGTATGGAGGAAATGCCTATTACTATGGAGTGTTTAACAGTTCCGGATGAGAGAAAGAGCCTCTTTGAAACCTATATGGATAAAGTAAGATCCGAACGTGTTTTCAGGGAAAAAAGTAGGGAAAGCATATTATTTAAAGTTTCATTGGAACAAAAGACGAAGATCATGGTTGAATATTCCGATGAGACATACAAACTGGACTTAAAATCAGATATGGATAATGTATTAAACAGTTATGGCAAGACTGTTTTTTTGGATATGAAAAAAGCGTTTATAAACAGCCGAATAAATAAATACATTTCTTATAAACTGGTCTATCTGAATCAATACCATGGGATGACACAGCAAAAATTTTACTTTGATAAATGTTATGACTATTCTGATGGAGAGATCAAGTATGATGATAAGAAGAAAAAGGAGATTCCACTGACATATTCACCTAAAATAAGTTCCATATATGCTATTGTAGGAAAGAACGGAACGGGAAAGACAAGTCTTGTGAATTTTTTAGGAAATGATTTTGACACAATTATGTATAGACTGGGAGAAGAGGAAACAACTGTTTCCAAAATCGTGGAAAAATATAGGCCCTCCTTGCGAGGGACAGAGTTTCTGGTGATTTTTGAGATGAATAAAAAGAAGTATTATATCTCTAATATGACGATTAAAAAGAGTCCAGAAGAAATAATGGAGTATGGTTCCGGCACAGCAGGCTCCGTGAGACGGCAGTTGAGTAAAATATTTTATTTTTCCAATAAAATTGATATGAATGAAGCATTTGCATTTCAGGGAGAGAAAAATAATGACCTGGGAGAAACACAAAATTACTCAGAACAGCGGGCTTTTGCGGAACGGATTGAGCAAATCAGACAGGGACAGGACGGACAGAAACAAAAGAAAGAGGTCAAAACCAGATATTTTAACAGAGACTTATTGTTTCAACTATTGTATTTAAGAGATCATTTTGAGAAGAAAGAAGAAAATCTGAAAAAACTACTTTGGGAAACATTCTCGGTGGATGATCTGACTATTGGAGATAAAGAAAAGGATGATATTATCCGGAATTTTGTAAGGGGAGAGAAGACTGATATTCATATGGACTTTTTTCATACAACAAATACCTTACAGTATTTCTCGTCCGGGCAATATGCAAGGTTTGATTTTTTTGCAAAACTATACTGGAGTGTGAAAGGTTATGCCAACAATAAGGAGTTGATAAAAAGTCTTGGAGACAGTGGAAGGGCGTATGAGAATGAAACCATCGTTGAAAATGATTCCGCCATTCTGTTTATAGATGAGGGAGATCTGTATTACCATCCGGAATGGCAGAGACTGTATATCTCGGATCTGTGCAAAATTATAGAGGAAGCGGTTCCCTGTAATCTGCAAATTATCATTGCCACAAACTCTCCATTTATTCTCTCCGATATTTTTGAAGATAATATTATTTTCCTGTCGGAGGAAGGGGAAAGTGAGGAATCCCACGAACAAACCTTCGGACAAAATATCCATACACTGTTAAAGAAGGACTTTTTTCTGAAATATACCATGGGTGAATTTGCAAGGGAGAAGATTGTACAAGTATTTGAAGCACTGGAATCGAAGGAGCACCAAGAAAACAAGGAGGATCAGGAAAATAAAAAATACCAAAGCAGGAAAGATCTGGCTGACAACATGTCGCAAATATTAAAGCCAGACATAACAGTTGAGAACGTGTACCAGCGAATCTCTGATTTCGCCATGGCAATTGGGGAAGATATTTACCGCAGCCATCTTCTTGGATTGATAGAAGAAGACATGAAGAAAACAGAAAACAGAATCAGCTACCTGAAGAAGAGGCAACAGGAAATCGAAGAAGAATTGCGGGATCTGGAAGGGAAAACGTATGATAAAAATTGAAAAATATGATAAAAAAGTTGAGGATGTCTATTTCGATGCTGTGAAGGCTGTAGTAGATGATGCGTATAGGAAAAAAATCGTGAACCGCGTGAAAAAGTATATGGGAGCAGCATGGCGCAATTTGGCAGAACAAGAATCAGATGAGATATTTCGTAAATGGATTCTTGCAGATTATTCAGAGATTAAAAAGGCCTATCTACAATTATCCAAAGATGAAATGCATGAGGAAACATTTAAGAAAAATGGAAAGTTCAAACGTCTTTATCAGATTTACTATGAGGCTTATAATAAGGTTCGGGGTAAGATAATAAGGATGCCAGGATTAGCGGATCAAAAATTAAATGTCTATTTAGTGAAAAACAGTAAGATCAAGACTTGCCCGTATTGCAACAGAAATTATATAACAGCCAGAGGCGAAAACGTATCCGGAGCGCAGATGGATCATTTTATTAGCCGAAGCGAATATCCGATTTTTGCATTATGTTTATATAATTTAGTTCCTTGTTGCAGCGTCTGCAATTTAACAAAATTGACAAAAGAATTGGAAATCTCTCCCTTTGATTCGACAATGGATGATAACAGCTTTACTTTTACCCCAACAGGAATTTTGCCGGGAGAACAGCCTTCAGTAAAGATAAAAGCTAAAAATTCACAATTGGAGCAAAATATTAAGGTGCTTCACTTGCAGGAAGCGTATGATTTTCATAGCGATGACTTGAAAGAACTGGTAGAATTAAAGGAAATGTACCCGGAAACCCAGATCGATGAAATCTGTGACTTGATTAATGGGAAGAGAGCGGCTGCGGGCAAGGCGAATCTGGCATCTACAGATATCCGCGATATGGTATTTGGAAAACAGGTACCGTATGAAGAATATGGGAAGAAGCCGTTGGCCAAGTTCAGACATGATATTTTAAAGGATTTAGGTGTTTACACGCGCTGATAATGATAATATTTTGGGGAAAAAACGTTCAGTCAAAAAATGCTGAACGTTTTTTATATTTCGATAAATTGAAATATACGCTTCGATTTATCGAAAAACCACACATTTTTATTGACAACTAATAATCAATATCATAAAATATTTCAAAATACTTTATCACGGTATAGGAACAACGTGTTAAAGAAGCAACCGGAACAAACTTTAATTGCGGTGCAGAAGCACAAATGAGGGAGGACAAATGTATAGTGTAAAAGGAAAGAAGTGGAACAGAAGGCTGAGCTTTCTGCTTGTTTTGGTACTGCTTTTTGGAGACAGCTCATTGCAGTATACCATGGCGGCGGAGAGCGGAGAGACACGGCTGGAAGCAGCAGTGTCCGTATCCGGCGGTGACCCGGAACGGACATCGGAACCGGAACAATCGGCAGAACCAGAACAATCGGCAGAACCAGAACAATCGGCAGGACCGGAACAGTCGGCGGAGCCGGAACAGACCATGGAACCGGAACAGACGCCAGAGCAGACACCGACTCCGCAGCCTGTGCCGACACCGGCTAGCGTATCCGGGAACGTTCCGCCCAGACAGCCGGAGAACTATTATCAGGATCCGGAACCGGAAAATTATGGTACGCTGGCAGCTTATGATGCGTACAGCCGAACCTACCATGTAGACGGTGACCGGTATGTGACAGTGATCGGCTACGATGGTAACAGCTATCTTGATGAGGACGGCAATCTGCAGCAGGCAGACAATACTCTGGTAGAGAGTGAGGTCTCCACCTATTCCCTGTATGGAGATGCAAAAAGCTACGTGAACAGTGCCGGAAGCTATCAGGCGATGCTTACAGTCGGAGCGGAGGAAGGTACAGAGCTACTGACCATTGCAAGTGACGACCATCTGCTGACACTGACTCCTGCCTGGGGAGATTTCACTGACGGTATCGTAAAGGACAATGCTATTCGTTACAACAATGTACTGCCGGATGTGGATTATCAGTACACGATATTCGGAAACAGTGTGAAAGAGGACATCATCCTGTTGCAGAGAGACACTGCCCACAGCTTCCGTTATCTGTTGAACACCTATGGACTGAAAGCCGCCCTGAGCGGCAACACGCTGTACCTCTATGAAGAGGGAACAGATCCCGAACAGGACGCAGTATTCGTTCTGGAGGCTCCGGAGATGGAGGACGCGGCTGGAGAGATCTCTTTCGGCGTGGAACTTCAGCTGGAGGAAAGCGGTGAAGAATCCACCTATGCGGTTACCGTTTCCGCGGACAGTGACTGGCTGGATGCAGATGACCGCGTCTATCCGGTACGGATCGATCCTACCGCTATTCAGGTAGGTAAAAGTGCGATCCATGTGGCCTGCGCTGAGCAGGGCAGCCCGAATTCCGTGATCGGAGATAATGCATATCCTTATGTGGGCTATGATGACGGTATCACCTCCGGAAATCTGGCAGGCTTCCACAGCAAACATTTAAATTGCAGATCTTATTTTGCCATTGATTATGATTTCTCAGCGCTGGCGGAGGAGCCGGAGATCGTCAGTGCGGCATTTCAGGTGACCCAGAAGACCCGCTGGAGCAAGGGCAGTTCTGAATTCGGACTTTTCGGAGTGGAAGAGCCCTGGCAGGTGGGAAGCCTTACATGGAACAATCAGTTAAATTACAACCATTATTTTCTGGATAGCAGAACGGCTTCCACTACCCGCGGAGAGGCATTATCCTTCGATGTAACGGAAGAAGTCAGTGCATGGATCAACGGAACCGCAGAGAATCACGGACTGGTCATGAAAGCACTGGTGGAAGCACCCAACGAGACAGCGGGCGATGCCGGTGCCTCCATGCAGTGTGAGGTATTCTACAACAATTCCTCCGCATCCTATGCGCCGAAGCTGATCGTCTCATGGACAGGAGATCTGACGGATCTGGCGAAGCTTACGCTGGATGATACTACAGTGGATGTTTACCCGGTCGTAAGAAGAAATGGGGACAAATCCTGTGATACACTGGGAGTGGCAGCCCATGGACTGGCCAAGCCCGGCAGTACCGTGACCTACGAACTGGTCAACGTCAGCACCGGAGAGACGGAAGCGCAGACAAAGCTTCTCTATCCGGACTCCGATGCTTATGCAGGGGAATATCCGGAGGCGATCGCCTATAAGCGGAGACTTTCCAACTGGCAGAGTGAGGTGTTTTCCGGATTACAGCCCGGACAGGTCTACTATGTGACGGCGACTGCTTCCTTTGGGGGCAAAAGAGGTAAGACCGTAGAATCCGACCGCTTCCTGATCTACGAGGAAGGCGCTTTCGACCTGATGCCCAGGATCGCACAGCATTACGGTGTGGAACTGAATACGATCCTTGCCGACATGCGGATGCAGGACTGCCTGACCAGACAGGGCAACCGTATTTTCATCAGGGAACCGAAGAATACCACAGCTTACAGTTCCGGCGTGTTAAGTGAATATTATAAGGCTATCATCGACGGACTGCTGTTAGGCAGAGCGGAGAACTGTGAGTTCGGCTATGAGCCGGTGAACCTGAATACCGGTAATTTCTACATGGAACAGGCCGATGCCACGATTGCGGACATCGGCGGTGATTTTGCCCTGACCAGACAGTACAATGCAAAGGGTGCGGCGTATGAAGGGAGTCTGGGCTTCGGCTGGACCTTTGCTTATGATGAACGTATGGGAGAACTGGCCGACGGATCGGTCCTGTGGCTTAGAAATAATGGCGGCATCATCACGTTTACCCCGGCGGGAGAGGGATACCTCGCACCGGCCGGATGCGATTATGAACTTTCAGAGACAGAGAACGGATATGTGGTAGAGATCCTGGATGACGGAAGCCGTCATGAATTCGACAGCTTCGGTCTGCTCCGTGCGGTGGAAGACAGCTGCGGTAACCGGACAGAACTGGCTTATGATGTGGATCTGTACCTGAAAAGCATTACCACACCCTCCGGAAAGGAATTCCGGATCGCGCTGGATGAAAAGAACCGCTTAAGCAGCATTACTCTGCCAGACGGCCACGGTGTGACCTATACCTATGATGAAGCCGGTAATCTGGCGCAGGTGACGAATCCCGCAGGCGGTGTCGTTCGTTATGTTTACGATGACAGCCACCGCATGACCGCATGGTACGATGAAAACGGACACAGAGTCGTAGCCAATGAGTACGACGGGGAAGGCCGTGTGATACAGCAGACGGATGCGGAAGGCGGCGTGGTCACGCTGGCTTATGAACAGATGGCCGGAGGAGGACAGACCACTGCCACGGATGCGGAAGGCAATGTAACGGTATACACCTATGATGAAAATTACCGTACCACGAAGATCGCATATCCGGACGGCACATTCGAAGAGAGAAGCTATAATACCGCCGGGTATCTGGCAGGCCGTCTGGACCGCACCGGCGTGGAGACGACTTATACCTATGACGGGAAAGGCAGGGTAACACAGGAAAAAAGGCAGGATGGCGCCACCAGGACCTATGCGTACAATACCGCAGGCAAAATGACGCAGTCTACGGACTATGACGGAGGAAAGACCGGCTATACCTATGACGGACAGAACCGCCTGACTTCTGTGACCGATGCGGAGGGAGGACAGACCTCTTACACTTACGATGAGAAAAACCGACTTGTGGCGGTAAAGGATGCGAACGGCAACACCACATCCTATACCTATGACGGTGCCTGCGTCACATCCATGACGGACGGTGCCGGTAATACATGGAACTATACCTATGATGCCATGAACCGGCTGTTAACAGTCACGGATCCCACCGGAGGGATCACCGCCAATACCTACGATGCCTTGGGCAGGGTAATAAAGGAGACGGATGCCGCCGGTGCAGTGACCGTCTATACCTATGATCCGGCAGGCGCAGTGACAGCCATTACCGACAAAGAGGGGCAGACCAGCACCTTTACTTATGATGCCATGAACCGGATGCTGTCCGGTACGGATCCGCTGGGCAATACCCTGACTTATACCTATGACGGTAACGGGAACCGCCTTACACAGACCGATGCGGAGCAGCAGACCATACAGTATACCTACGATGCCATGAACCGGGTAACGGAGACTGCGGATGCAAAGGGTGCGGTACAGAAGAATACTTACGACGGAGCAGACCGGATCCTTACCGTCACGGACCGTCTGGGCAATGCAGAGAGTTATACCTATGACCCGGTGAAGCAGAGTATGGTTTCGGCTGCTGACAGAGAGGGTAACGTGACTTCCTATGAAAGTGACGTAAACGGAAGGATCACGAAAATCACCTATGCGGATGGTGCCACGGAGACTTGTCGTTACGATCATCTGTCCAGACTCACGGAGACGGTCGATGCGCT
Organism: Clostridium sp. AM34-9AC; assembly: GCF_003480225.1. Classification (NCBI taxonomy): domain Bacteria; kingdom Bacillati; phylum Bacillota; class Clostridia; order Eubacteriales; family Clostridiaceae; genus Clostridium; species Clostridium sp. AM34-9AC. The sequence continues at coordinate 3,387 of NZ_QUIU01000001.1, read as the reverse complement.
GGGAGCCGTAACCACATACACCTACGATGGCAACGGCAATGTCACGAAGATCCGCCAGACCGGCGCAGAGGACCTGGCAAGAGAGTATATCTACACTTATGATGCAAGAAATCTTCTGACAGAGAGTACGGATCCGCTGGGGAACACTGTCCATTATACCTATGACGCCTGCGGCAGCCTGACCGCTGTGACGGATGGACGGGGAAATACCACCGCTTATGCTTATGATGCACTGGCGAGACTGACGACTGTGACCGATGCCTGCGGCGGTACTACGGCATACACCTATGACAAAGAGGGCAGGGTCCTCACGGTGACGGCACCGGAGGGAGATACCCTGAAAAATACCTATGATGCCATCGGCCAGCTGACAGCACAGACCGATGCGCTGGGAAATGTGACGACCTACAGCTATGACCGGATCAGCCGCCTGCAAACGGTAACGAATGCCCTGAAGGGTGAGACCGGCTACACCTACGATGCGGACAGCAACCTTACGCTTACGAAGGATCCCCTGGGGAATGCCCATGCCTATACCGTGGATGCAGAGGGGAATCTCTTAAAGGAGACCTATCCTGATGGGGAGACAGACCGCTATACCTATGATAAGAACGGAAATGTGGCAACCTTTACCGATCGTTACGGTGTCGTGACCACATTTACCCTGGATGCCTGTGGCAGAATCGTGAAAGCTTCCGATACGGCAGGCAACGAGATGACCTATACCTATGATGCGGCAGGCAATCTGACTTCCCAGACCGATGTACTGGGCAGAACAGCCTCTGTGACGTATGATGCTTTCGGCAGAGCAGTCTCCGTGACCGGTATCGACGGCGTGACCACCCGTTATACCTACGATGCTTCCGACAGACTGCTTACCGCCACGGACGGAGAAGGAAAAGTAACATCCTATACCTACGATGCGGCGGGGAATCTCATCCATACCACAGAACCGGGCAAGGCAGAATATGCCTATACTTATGATGCCCTGAACCGGCTGACACAGAAAGTAGATCCGGAAGGAGCTGCCACGGAATTTTTCTATGACAGGAACAGTAATCTGACTACCTTAAAGGACGGCAATGGTGTGACCACGGACTACACCTACGATGCCCTGAACCGTCTGGCCGCGTACAGGGATGGCAACGGAGGCACGACTGCCTATACCTATGATGCCCTGAGTCGTCTGACTGCCATTACCACACCGGAAGGGCTGACGGAAAGCTATGCGTATGATGCGGCAGGCAACCTGACCGGCGTTACCGATGCCCTGGGGCAGACCACGACCTACGGTTATGACAAGCTGTACCGTATGATCACCACCACCTCTCCCATGGGAGCTGTGGAGAAATATACTTATGACAAACATGATGTAGTTACCAGTGTCACCGATGCGCTGGGGAACGTTACGCTCTATACTGTAGATGCCAACGGTCAGGTGACAAAAAAGAGACAGCCGGACGGCGAAAGCTATCTCTATACCTATGATGCCGTACAACGGCTTACGGGTATTACGACACCTCTGGGCTATGAGACTGCCTTTACCTACAGCAACGGCAATGATATTCTCGTAAAACAGGATAATCTGGACCGTACCACCGAATATACCTATGACATCATGCACCGGCTGACTTCCGTGACAGATCCCGAAGGCGGAGTGACCACCTACGGCTATGATGAGCGTGGCAACCAGTCTGAAGTCACGGATGCACTGGGCTATTCCTGGAATTATGCCTATGACAAGGTAGACCGGATGACCACTGTGACAGACCCGGAGGAGAAAGTAACAGACATTCTCTATGATAAGGTCGGAAATATCGTAAGCATCAAAAGACCCGGAGAACGTACCACAGCCTATGCGTATGACGGCAACTACAATACGACTGCTGTGACAGATCCGAAGGGATATGTCTATAACTACGGCTATGATAAGGATGACCGTCTGACGTTAACGACCGATCCTCTGGAGCAGACCACCGGCTATACCTACGATGCTGTGAACCGCGTTACTGCATACCGGGACAAGATGGGATTAACAGAAAGCTATCTGTATGATGCCCATGGCAATGTGCTGGAAAAGACCGCAACAGACGGCCGGGTCACCGAATATACCTATGATGCCAAGAACCGTCTGACCTCTGTCACCGACCCTATGGGAAGTGTGGCATATTATACCTACGATGTGATGGACCGCGTGACGGGCGTGACTGATTATCTGGGAAGAGGAACGGAATTTACTTACGACCGCGAAGGAAATCTGACCAGCGTGACCGATGCCGCAGGACGAAAGGAAGTATGTACCTACGATATCGCAGGACGGATCACATCCTATACCTCCAACGGAGGAAACCGGATCAGCTATGATTATGACAAGCTGGATGATCTGGTAGAAAAAAGCTACAGCGACAGCACCGGGGAGCAGAGTGCAGAAGGGGTTACCTATGCCTACAATGCTTTGGGAGAGCGGGTAGCCATGCAGGATACCACAGGGGACACGGAGTACACCTATGACGGACTCCGCCGGATCACTTCCGTGACCACTTACCGTGCACCGGGAGAGGACGGCTTCTCCCACGAGGAGGCAAAGGGTGACACCATAGGCTATGCCTATGACGAAGCGGATCATCTCGCTGCCATTACCTATGCGGATGGCACAAAAGTAAGCTATGAGTATGACAAGAACGACAATCTCATCAAAGTGACCGACAGGGAGGGAAAAGTTACCACCTATACTTATGATGCCATCAACCGGGTGACCCAGATCCACCGCCCGAACGGCATCAGCACCTATAACACTTACAATGCAAGGAATCAGATCGTGGAGCTTAAGAATGTCTGCGATACCTGTGAGTGGGTGGTAAGTGACTATCTCTATACTTATGACGACAGGGGATTCATCGCAGGGGAGACCGCCATCGAATCTCTGGCAGGTTATGCCTACGATGACAAGCATAACGGACGGCATGAGGACGGCAGACATGACGACCTCTATCCTCATGGCAACCGCCATAACGGCAAGCATGACAAGGACGCCACTTTCGCGTACCAGATCGTGGAGACCGACCGGACATTTACCTATGATGCAGCTGGAAAGCTTCTGACCGCTACGGAGACCGAGGACAATTATGGCACCTACGTCTACACGTTCGAGTATGACCTTATGGGTAACCGTACTTATATGGAGAAAACCCTGAACGGAACGGTTGTGGAGTGGCACAGATATGAGTATAATGAGAGTAACAAGCTGGTCTCTGAAAAGATCTACAATGGCAAAAAGACCCCCAGCCTTGCCTATAACTATGATGCAGATGGCAACCGGATCAGTGAGACCGGACGGATCGGCACAGACAAGGTGAACAAGACCTATGAATACTCCGTAGAGAATCG